>JBGQJX010000158.1:0-8799 GCA_041499255.1 Ktedonobacteraceae bacterium
CAAGAGTTCCACTGTCGTCATCGTTCAAGCAGGGTTTTTCGCTGTGCCTGTTTTGTCTCTCTCTTGCCTATGCACCGCCGTAGGCGGTGCGAGAAAAAGAAGTGTGGGGGCTGGCCTGGCGCCGCACTTCTTTTTCTCTATGGGGAGGTCTGGCGATGCATGGAAGTAGTTAGAAATCTATCGCTACAACGCCGACGTGCTGGATAAATCCGCACTCTACAGCGCGCCTGTTTGAAAGTCATCCGCCCAACGACGCTAGCGCGTCTAGCAAAGCTCAGGACGGATGTAAGGAAGTACCTACGGTCAGCAGCGATGAAAGGAAGTATCTGTGATTGATTTGTGATTTCCATGGGCATACATCTGAGGTGATTGTGGTTGCACATCGCTTATACTAGTGATGGGTGCCAGTTGAGAGGGTGTAGGCGGTATAGAAAAAACGTGCCTTTGGCAGTAGACAGGAAGGTGATCAAAGGATGACAAAAGCTCCCCTACAGGTAAAGGACAAGGTGATTGTAGAGTATGAGCATTTCCAGCGATTATTTGAAGCTCTCAATAAAAAAGGGTACGAGGTTGTTGGGCCAACCGTCCGTGAAAGTGCAATTGTGTATGATACGCTGACCGACGTTACTGAACTACCAGTTGGCTATACAGACGAGCAGGACGGCGGAACCTATCGCCTCAAAAAGCGAGATGATCAGGCTCTGTTCGGCTATGCAGTTGGTCCACATTCGTGGAAAAAGTATCTCCACCCTCCCGTCCTCCGTCTCTGGGAGGCCAGGCGCGAAGGAAATGGTTTTGAACTGGTTCCTGAGAAGCAGGAAGTCCCCAAGATGGCGTTTATCGGCGTGCGTTCGTGTGAGCTGCACGCTATCGCGATTCAAGATAAGGTGTTTATGCGGGATGGATTTACGGACTCTACCTATCAATCGCGACGCAGCAATGTATGTATTATAGCTGTCAATTGTGGACAGGCTGGGGGCACCTGTTTCTGTACGTCAATGCATACAGGACCGAAAGTGGACGCTGGTTTCGACCTGGCACTGACAGAAGTGTTGGACCCCGGTCAAGGCGACCGCAAGGGATCGCCCCTCCATTACTTCGTGGTCGAAGTTGGCACCGAGTTGGGCGCAGAGCTTCTGCAGGATATTCCGCATAGGAAAGCAAAAAAAGACGAAATACAGGTGAGCGAAAACATTGTTGCGAACACCGCCAAAAATATGGGCCGGAACATGGATACCACGGGGATTAAGGACCTGCTCTATCGCAATTTAGAGCACTCACGCTGGGACGAAGTTGCAACGCGCTGTCTTACGTGCAGCAATTGCACGATGGTCTGTCCCACGTGCTTTTGTACGACAGTGGAGGATGTCACCGACCTGACAGGCGAGCATGCCGAACGATGGCGCAAATGGGACTCATGTTTCACAATGGATTTCTCATACATATATGGTGGGAGTATCCGCGCCTCAACAAAGTCGCGCTATCGCCAGTGGATGACACATAAACTGGCAAGCTGGTTTGACCAGTTTGGCACCTCGGGATGTGTTGGTTGTGGGCGTTGCATTACCTGGTGCCCAGTTGGAATTGACATTACCGAAGAAGTTCGCGCCATTCGCGAAAGCGAGATTACATCCGACAAAAAAGCAAAGGAGAAATAGCGATGCAGACACTTGAACCAGTCCTGGCTGAACATCCATTCTTCAAAGGGCTTAAACCTGAATATTTGTCATTGGTTACTGGTTGCGCCTCAAATGTGCGCTTTGAAGCTGGGACTTACATCTTTCGTGAAGGGGAAGATGCCACGCGCTTTTACCTCCTGCGGCAAGGCAAAGTGGCGCTTGAGATATTTGCCGCGCAGCAGGGTTCAATCACTATTGAGACAATGGAGGCAGGCGAGGTTTTGGGCTGGTCGTGGCTTTTCCCGCCTTACCAATGGCATTTCAGCGGACGGGTCGTTGAGCCAACGCGCGCAATCGCCCTTGATGGGGCGTGCCTGCGAGCCAAGGGTGAAGAAGATCACGATCTTGGTTACGAGCTCATGAAGCGTGTCTCCTTGATCTTGATGGAGCGACTACAGGCTACGCGTATACGGCTGCTCGACATTTACGGTAAGAGCCCTGGAGGTAAAGTCACTTATCCATCGCGGTAAGACCGGGCGACCACTATGGACGATGAAAGGAGGTAGATTATGACAATAGACCAGCGTGATCCCATGGTGCCGCAACGCTACCGGGTGCAACACATACGAAATGAAATACCGGATACTTTTACACTGGAACTTGTGCCCGAAGATGGGGGAGATATCCCGCAGTTTGCGACAGGGCAATTCAATATGCTCTATATCTTCGGTGTTGGCGAAATACCGATCTCGATCAGCGGCGATCCGGCCAGGCGTAAGCCGCTGGTACATACAACGCGCGCTGTAGGAACAGTGTCCAGGGCTATGCGAGAACTGAAACCCGATGATATGATAGGCGTGCGCGGCCCATTTGGCAGCCACTGGCCTATTGAGCGCGCCGAGGGAAAAGATATTGTGATCGCCGCAGGAGGAATCGGGCTGGCCCCGCTCCGCTCTGTAATGTACCATGTAATCTCTCATCGAGAGAAATACGGCAACGCCGTTCTGCTCTACGGCGCGCGAACGCCAACAGATTTACTGTATCGCCGCGAACTTCAACACTGGCGTACGCACTTTGATCTTGATGTATACGTCACCGTTGACCGCGCAACAGGCTCCTGGCGAGGAAGCGTTGGGGTTGTTACGCAACTTATTTCTAGAGCGCCATTTGATCCACAGAATACTGTGGCGATGGTCTGCGGACCCGAAATCATGATGCGCTTTACTGCGGCAGAGCTTGAGAAGCGCGGGGTGGCAACAAAGGATATCTATGTCTCAATGGAGCGCAATATGAAATGCGCCGTTGGTCTCTGCGGGCACTGCCAATTTGGGCCGAGTTTCGTGTGCAAGGATGGACCTGTGTTCCAATACGGCCAGATAAAGGGCTTGTTAACGAAGTGGGAGGTTTAATATGGTCAGAAAACAGAAACCGAAACTGGCTGTCTGGAAATTTGCCTCTTGCGATGGCTGTCAATTGAGTCTGTTGGATTGTGAAGATGAACTTATGGCGGTGGCAGGCGAGGTTGAGATTGCGAACTTTCCCGAGGCATCGCGGGCTGTGGTGAAGGGGCCATATGATCTATCGCTGGTCGAGGGTTCAATTACAACCCCCCATGATGCCGAGAGGATTCATCGGGTGCGGCGCGCCTCAAAATTTCTGGTGACGATCGGCGCCTGTGCCACGGCAGGAGGCATTCAAGCGTTGCGCAACTTTAAGGATGTCAAGGAGTTTATTTCTATCGTCTACGCTACGCCGAGATATATTGAGACGCTGAACAAATCAACGCCCATTGCAGATCACGTGTATGTTGACTTCGAGCTGCGAGGATGCCCTATCAACAAATACCAGCTTGTGGAAGTTATTAGCGCTTACCTGCATGGGCGCAAGCCGAATACGCCAGCCCATGGCGTGTGCGTGGAGTGCAAGCAACGGGGAACAGTCTGCGTGATGGTTGCGCAGGGCACGCCGTGCCTTGGTCCCGTGACCCACGCGGGTTGCGGTGCCATTTGTCCAGCCTATGCGCGCGGCTGCTACGGGTGTTTCGGTCCGAAAGAGACACCCAATACTATCTCGTTGAGTGCGCGCTGGAGCCAACTTGGCGCAAAAGAGCAAGAGATCATGCGAACGTTCCGGAGTTTCAACGCATATTCAGAGGCGTTCCGCAAGGAGAGTGAATTTCATGAAGACTAAGACCATCAAAGTGGATACCCTTGCTCGCGTTGAAGGGGAAGGGGCCTTGTACGTGAAAATCAGCGGCGACAAGGTGATGGATGTGAAACTGAAGATTTTTGAGCCGCCGCGCTTCTTCGAGGCGCTGCTGCGCGGCCGCATATATAAAGAGGCTCCAGATATTACCGCACGTATCTGTGGCATTTGTCCAGTTGCATACCAGATGAGCGCTGTCCACGCAATAGAGCAGGCTATGGGTGTCACAGTTGGCGGACAACTGCGAGAACTGCGGCGGCTCCTCTATTGTGGAGAATGGATCGAGAGCCACACGCTGCATGTCTATATGCTTCACGCGCCTGACTTTCTTGGGTATCCCGACGTGATGCATTTAGCGCAAGATTACCCTGATATTGTGAAGCGTGGTCTCCAAATGAAGAAGACAGGCAATGCTATTGTGACCTTACTGGGGGGGAGAGAGGTCCATCCTATCAATGTGAAGGTGGGAGGCTTTTATAAGGTGCCAACGAAGCAGGAATTTAAGCAACTCGCAGAGAAATTGAAGTGGGGACGGGATGCCGCGCTGGAAACAGTACGCTGGACAGCGCAGTTGCCTTTTCCAAACTTCGAGCAGGATTACGAATTTGTAGCGCTGCGGCATCCCGCGGAATACCCATTTAACGAGGGCCGTATTATTTCCAACAAAGGGCTGGACATTCCTGTTCAAGCATACGAGGAGCACTTTGCCGAAGAGCATGTAGCCCATTCCAACGCTTTGCATTCTGTGCTAAAGGGGCGAGGAGCCTATTTTGTCGGGCCGCTTGCTCGCTATAACCTGAACTTTGATCGGCTTTCTCCGTTGGCGCAGGAGGCGGCCCTCGGAGCAGGGCTTGGACCGGTTTGCCTCAATCCTTTCCAGAGTATCATTGTGCGCAGCGTAGAAATTTTATACGCGTTCGACGAAGCGTTGCGAATTATCGAGGGGTACGAAATGCCAGACCAGCCAGCGGTAGAATTCAATCCACACGCAGGAGTGGGCAGTGCCTGTACTGAGGCACCGCGCGGCATACTCTATCATCGCTACCGGCTCAATGACGAGGGATTGATACTTGACGCTAAGATTGTGCCGCCAACATCACAGAACCAGAAAATCATTGAAAGTGATCTGCGGCGCTATGTCGAGCAGGCCATTGATTTGCCGGAGGAACAACTCACATGGGAGTGCGAGCAGGCAATCCGTAACTATGATCCATGTATATCTTGCGCCACTCACTTTCTGAAACTGCACATTGAGCGTGAGTGAGGGAGGAGGAATGCCAACAAACTATCCTCTCATCCTTTTGATCGGCATTGGTAATGAGTACCGTAGCGACGATGGCGCCGGGCTTGCGGTTTGTAAGGAACTGAAAATAAAGAAGCTTCCCGGCGCGCAGGTCATAGAGTGCGGCTGTGATGGGGCAGTCTTGATGGAGATATGGAAAGATGCCAAACGGGTGATTCTCATCGACGCGGTTTCTTCTGGCGCCAGGCCCGGCGCAATTTATCGCTTCGATGTCCACACGGAGCAAATTCCGCTTAGTATTTCTTTTCAGTCTACCCATGCCTTTGGTGTAGCAGAAGCTATTGGGCTGGCGCGTGTGTTAGAGCAACTTCCGCCGTATCTGATCATCTATGCTATCGAAGGGAAAAACTATGGCAATGGCAAAGGTCTTTCCCAGGAGGTTGAGAAAGGGGTGCAGCAGATTGTTGAACTGGTGATAAGTGAAGTTCAAGATACGCACCAATACCACATACCAATCTAAATTCCCTCGTGAAAGGTTGGATAGCTCGCGCCCGCAATGAATGAAAGCCTGCCTCGTGTGATCGAACCTTGATGGTGGTTCCTTATGCTGCGACTGGGGTTTTTGCTGCCTCAATCACCTCGCAATAGCCTCGCACCAGACACTCCATCGCATCGTGCCAGGTTCGTAGTTGCGCTTCCTTATGTGCAGCCTGGCTTGTGACGTCACGCAGTTGCTTGTCAGCGACAAGACGTTCTAATATTGCCCTATATCCTGCTATCCTCTCTGCTTCGCTCGTTTGCTGCCCATCAAGTAAAAATCCTGTTTTTCCATTTTCGACGAGATCACAGACTCCTTCTGAAAGGATGCCGACGACTGGTAGGCCAGAGGCCATGGCTTCTAAGACGACCTGGCCAAAGGTCTCTGTGGTTGAGGGGAAGGCGAAAATATCAGCGGAGGCATAAGCTGTAGCCAACTGCTCACCGGAGAGATAGCCTGTGAAGGAGACGGGCAGACCTGCGAGTTTTAGTTGTACCTCAGCAAGGGCCGGGCCGTCTCCTACGATCACCAGGTGGCAGTGGTCGTGATCCATCTGCTGGTAGGCTTGTATGAGCAGGTTGAGATTTTTTTCCCACGAGACCCGTCCGACGTAGAGCAGGAGCGCCTTGTTTTCTGGCCGTACCCGATCCTTGAGCCATGCCGCACGTAGCTCTGCGCTTCTGCGTGCGGGAGAAAAAAGAGCGGCATCGACGCCCCTGGGCCAGATGCGCAGATGCTCAAATCCTTGCAGGCGCAACATAGCCGCGGTAGAAGGTGAGGGACAGAAAGTCATGGCGCATTGATTGTGGATGAAGCGGTTGTACAACCACATTGGCTCTTTTAGGAGAGAGAAGCCAAAGTGCTCACAGTAGGCTGCCAGGTTGGTATGATAGGAAGAGACCAGTGGTTTGTGAAGCAGGTGGCCGGCGGCCAGCCCCGTTGCGCCCAGGATGACGGGATCGACCAGGTGAATAATATCGGGCTGGAACTCGTTGAGACGGCGCATAAAGAGTGGCCGAAAGAAGTTAAATTTGAGTTCTGGATAAAAGGGGAGCGGCAGCCCAGCGGTGCCGATTACTTCGGCGCCAGCGTAGCGATCCATGCCACTTTCCGGGCCGAGGAGCAGAGCCTGGTGCCCGTTGGTTTGCAAGTGTTCCAGCAGCCTGACAAGCGTGCGTGTAACGCCATCCAGTTTGGGCAGAAAGTTTTCAGTGATAATTGCTACTCGCATCGCGGCATCCTACCTATTATGCTATAAGCCAGAAGGATATTTTCAAAATGTATATAGCATAAGCGTAGCAGCCCGTGGTTAGTGGGCAATTAAGGCGTGTTAGTAGAGGGTAAAATAATTGATAAGACGTGGTTAAATATTTTTTCGTGTTTTGCAATTAGATATTGCGAAAACTTACTCGTTACAAGGAGGACCTGGAGAGCTTGCCGGGGATAGCGGGTAAACTGTCGCCTGGTAACAGAAAGGCGTAGCTTTTAATGGCTCAATTGAAATGACGCGATCAGCCATCATTTATAAAATTAGCAATGTGCTTCAAAAAAAGCATTGACAGGCCCATTGAGACCTGGGTATACTCTATACACAACTATGATTGACCCGACCGGAACAACCCTGTTTTCGGCCACTTAGAGAGGAGCGTGCAATGCGAATACTCACATTTCTTATAGCATCACGCCTCCGAACGGGTCATACAAATCTTCAGCGAGATAAGGTGTAGCACCAGGGCAGAACTACTACTACATCGCTTAAAACCGCACATACTCGCAAAATGATGGGCCGTCTCGGATTGGACGGCCCATTTCATTTCAAGAGAAGGGCCACGGGCGTGATGCTCGCGGCCCTTTTTTCTATGGCTTTAAAGCGCTGACAGCAGCGAGAAAGGATTAGTGCCACTATGAAGGTACTCAACATAATGTTTTCAATGACTAACTCACAACAAACACAACGAATACAACAAACAAGACGAGCAATAACAAGGAGAATACACCTACTATGTCAAAGCGTAAGCTTTTTCGAGAACAGGACGAACTGGAAGAGCAGGAGATTCTAGCGAGCCAGACCAAACAAGACCCGATGCAATCGGCCCTCGACTACTTCTTCGCCGAGGGGATGATTAGTGAAGTGTTGTATACCGTTAAAAGCGGGAAAGAGGCAACCGTCTATTGCTGCCAGGCGCAGCCCTCGATGGGCGTAGATTTACTGGCCGCGAAGGTCTATCGCCCGCGCAACAATCGCGGCTTCAAGAACGATTCCATGTACCAGGAGGGGCGCGTCATCCTCAAAGGGCAGGTGCGCCGCGCCGTTGAGAACAAGACCCGTTTCGGGCGCAAGGCGCAGTTTGCCATCTGGGTGAACTACGAGTTCGAGGCGTTGAATACGCTCTACAAAGCAGGGGCTGATATTCCCCGGCCACTCGCAAGCACTGACAACGCTATCCTCATGGAATACGTGGGAGACCGCCAGTGGGCCGCTCCGGCACTCCAGCACGTCGAACTGCACAGGGGTGATGCACGTCGGGTATTCGATCAATTGATGGGTAACGTCGAACTCTGGCTGGCTCATAACTATATTCACGCCGACCTTTCGGCCTATAACGTCCTTTACTGGATGGGGAAGGCGCGCATCATCGACTTCCCACAGGTCGTCGACCCGCGCTTCAATCCGAACGCGCTCACCCTGCTCACCCGCGATATCGAGAACATTTGCCGATACGTCGCGCGCTATGGCCTGGAACGCGACGGGCAGCGCATCGCGCAGGAGTTGTGGTGGAAGTTCAAGAACGCGGTATTATAGTTTGATGGATGCTCTGTCTATATATGAGGGCCGGGAGGCAGGAATGGCTCTCCGGCCCTCTGATCTTCACTTCCCGAAGAAAGCGGTGCGCACATTTGGGTTCACGAGGCTTTCCCGTTGTATTTGGAGATGATGAGAGATTCGAATGCATAGTTTTGCTACGCCGGCAAAGCTTTGAGTAAAGTGACAGTAAGAGTAAATGGGAGTGAGGGTGAGGGTGGGGTGACCGATGGGGCTTGAACCCACAACCGCTGGAGCCACAATCCAGAGCTCTGCCTATTGAGCTACGGTCACCATGGTTTTGGTAGCGTCAGTATAGCTGAGAGCAGTAGAATTGTCAATAGCATTTTCGCGCTTTTTGTCATAGTGAGCATTCATCTCACCAGTGATG
>JBGQJX010000159.1:0-8772 GCA_041499255.1 Ktedonobacteraceae bacterium
ATTGTCGTAGGCACACCAGGACGAGTGAAGGACCATCTCGAACGCGGCACTTTAGTGCTGAACCAACTGCGGATGTGCGTGCTGGACGAGGCAGACCAGATGCTGGATATTGGATTCGCACCAGTAATTGAAGAGATACTGGCAACCACGCCTGACACGCGACAAATGGCGCTCTTTTCAGCGACAATTCCGGATTGGATTGCTGAGCTACAGAAAAAATTCCTCAAAAATCCAGTCAAAGTTGACATCACACTAGCCGGGGGTGAGCAAAGCACCATTGAACAGATTGCTTACCAGGTACCGCAGGAACAGAAAATTGCTGCGCTCTGTACCCTATTGCATGCCACGGCGGGAGAAAGCAGCCTGATCTTTGGCAGGACAAAATACGGTGTCGAGAAATTAGGAAAACAGCTCAGTAAGCTCGGGTTTACAGTGGGAACCTTGCACGGCAACAAGAGCCAGCGTGCCCGTGAGGATGTACTTAGCGCCTTCCGCCGTGGGCATGTGCAAACGCTGCTTGCCACAAACGTAGCTGCACGCGGGTTGGACATTACAGGCATATATCAGGTTATCAATTACGAGTTACCGGAATCGAGCGATCTTTTTACGCACCGCATTGGACGCACGGGTAGAATGGGGCGACAAGGCAAGGCAATCACACTGCTGGTTCCATCAGATGTACCCAAATGGCGGCGTATGGCGCGCAGTTTAGGGCAAACCGCCGAACTGCAGCGGCTCGCTATTAACGAACAAGCCATTGTTACAATACCGCTCGCAAAGCCAGAGGCTTCGGTAACGCAGGAGCACGAGCAGAACGACGAGCAGCGGCCGGTACGTGATCGCAAACATTTCTCACCGGGTCAGGAGCGCGTCAGACTTGAACGGCCAAGGCATGACAGAGATACAGCATCGGGCTCTAAAAGGCGACAGAAAGATAGTGTTAGCAGAGGAACACCTGCATGGCAGCCAGAAGGCTATACCTCGCCAGAACGCCCATATTCCAGCAAGGCGAGGAATGGCAGGAGAGTAGCAGGAAAGCAGTCCAGCTTCGGTAGAATCACGAGTAAACACAAAGCAAATTCTTTTGCAGATACTGAACCGCAGTACCAGACAGCCAGGAGAAAGCCCAGAGCGACACCAGCAGCACGGGCACGGCAGGGAACTGCTTCAAATCGTTCTGCTAGCCGCTAGTGGTTAGTCCGATTAGCTTTTTCAAAAAGGAGAGAGACTGCCTTCCACCTGGCTCGAGGGCGTGCTGCATCGACTCAAACACAACGCACCCGGAGTGAATAGGGTGAGTTGTGCTTGAGTGGGATATTTGTTATACTTGGTGTAGCTCGATGGGCGGTGCGAGGGATTGAGCGGTTAGAGAAGTATGATATCAGGTATGTTTCATCATTTACATTGTGTATTGATGCGGAGCCAGCAGGTGAGCCAGACTCAGTGGAGGTCTGGTTTACTTTGCGTGTCTTTTAGTAGTTAAACGCGGACGCACAAAAAGTCGCCAGGCCTTCACGAGGCCTGGCGACTTTTTGTGCGTTTGTAACAAATGATCTGTTTGTAGGAGGAAGAGAATAGATGGATGCTGGTTTCTTTTTGCGGGGGTTTCTTTTTGGTTTGTCTATTGCTGCATCTGTTGGGCCAATGAGTTTGTTGTGTATTCAACGTACTTTGGCGAAGGGGCGACTTTATGGTTTGGTGTCGGGTTTAGGGGTGGCGACGGCTGACGGGGTGTATGGCTTTATCGCGGGATTTGGTTTGACGGTGATTACGACTTTTCTAGTGAGTCAATACATATGGATTCGGGTGATTGGCGGGGTGTTGCTCATTTACCTGGGCATAAAGACGGTGCTGACTAAACCGCCTGAGAAGGCGGCCCAGGCGAAGGCGAATAACTTTCTTGGGGCGTATGTTTCTACGTTTTTGCTGACCATGACCAATCCGGCGACGATTCTCTCGTTTGTGGCGATTTTTGCTGGTTTTGGGGTAGGAGGGGCGAAGAATAATTACCTCGCGGCAGTGCTGGTGGTTTGTGGGGTGTTTCTCGGCTCGGCGCTCTGGTGGTGTATTCTGACAGGAGGAGTCAGTTTGTTGCGCGGGAGATTAACTCCACGCTGGCTGCTGTGGATTAACAGGTTTTCTGGAGGTTTTCTGGCGCTGTTTGGGGTTGTTTTGCTGATTAGTCTGCTTTAGATTGAGGGAGAGATTCCAGGAGGGCCACTGGCGGTCTTCACTGTTTTCGTCGAGAGAGCGCGATCACTGGGATCAGGCGGGTGATTTTCGCCTGGTGCTCGGTAAAAAAGGGGTACAGCTCCACGATCCTGGTCCACAGCCGATCGCGCTCTGCACCTTGCGTAAAAACGGCAGTGGCGTCGAACGTCTCGGTCCCGACCTCGACGGTGACGTCTGGGTGAGCTACCAGATTGCGGTACCAGTGAGGATGGGCTGGTGCGCCGGCGTTGGAAGCGATCACGAGCAGGCGGTCACCGTCAGGGATGTACATTATTGGCGTGGTGCGGCGTAGTCCGCTTTTGGCACCTGTGGTTGTGATCAGTAGTAGGGGCCTGCCAGCAAACGGCCCTCCGCTCTTGCCACGATTTGCGCGGAAGTCCTCAATTAGCTGGCGATTGTAGTCGTTCTGGTCTGCCATGAATTCTCCTTTTGTCTATGCCGACCACGCCGGCACTTGCCTTGCAGAGTGTCGTTTGTAGCGTTCAGTTTCATTTTAGCACGTTTGTTCGATAAAGGCAATGATGCGCAATTTCTACCACTTATCTCGGTGGACTATTGAGTCCATGGGGACTCTTGGGGCCGGTTTGAAGTTTGTGCCGCCGAGGGTATGGGCTACGGGTATGAGCGCCGCCTGCGATACTTTTTCATAGGGGATGCCAAGTATTTCTGCCGCCTCCTGTTCGAAGTAGAGATGGACGGTTGTCCAGCAGGTGCCCAGGCCGCGAGCGCGGGCGGCCAGCATAAAGCTCCACGCGGCTGGAAGGATGGAGCCCCAGGCACCGGCTTGTTCCACGGGAGCGAGGTTATCGACGCGGCCCCAGAGGCAGGGGACTACTAAGACTGGCGCTTCGTGCATATGCTCGACCAGGTATTCTGCCGAACTCTGCACTTTCTTGAGTGTTTCCAACCGATCTCGGGTAAGTCTGCCGCCGATTCCCCTGATATTTCCTGCCGCGGTGCCCTGTTCTCTATAAACGGTAAATCCTTTGCGGTATATTTCTCCAAGCGCCTTTCGTTGCTGCTCGTCTGTTACGACCACGAAGTGCCATATCTGGCGGTTGCCGCCAGTGGGCGCCTGAACTGCGAGTTCCAGGCATTCGTCGATAAGCTCTGTTTCTACGGGTCGCGAGAAATCTAAACGTTTGCGAACAGAACGTGTGGTGGTAAGCAGTTCATCAGGGGTAAGATCAAGTAACGGCATAGTTTTCATTCTCCAGTGACACTCTCAATCCCCTGAATGGCTTTTAACAAAATAATCCGGATATTGATAGAGGCACCGAGGGCCGATAAATCGGCGGTGGGCGCGATAAATCGGCCCCTACAGATGTCCCGAATAATTTGTTAAAAGTCATAAAGGGGATGGGGCTTCTCGCGCCCATTTGTTAATCGTTCAACAATAGAGACAACGCGGGTGCGGGCACTTCGTGTGTAGCGGATATGCTGATGACGGCGGTGCCGACGGCGAAAAACTCGATGACGTGCGAACCCCAGCCGTGGCTACGTTCGTGAATTTGCGCTCCGACGACGCCTTGTGCTCCCAGGCTGATGGCCTCGGCCTGCATGCGTTCCATCGCCAGTTCGCGCGCGTCGTAGAGAGCCTGGGTATAATTGGTCATTTCGACGTTCTGGCCTACTTGCTTGAACCACTGTCCTACGCCTTGGCGGGCGACATGATAGACACAGTTGCCCATGACCATACCAACTGGCCGGTAACCTGTGCGCAGCAGGGTCCAGAAATCCTGGCCTGAGAGGTCAGAGGTGAAGGGCAAACCGCGAACATTGCGGTAGGATTGACCACTACGCGCGCGGATAGCGGTACCGATGGCGACAAACTCCGCCAATGATTCACCCCATTCGTGGCGGGTGACTTCCAGTCGCACGCCGACGATGCCATCCGCGCTGAGCGCGCTGGCCTCCTCCTCCATGCGGGTCATGGCCAGCTCACGCGCGTGATACATGGCCTGGGTCAGGACGTTCATTTCCTGGTTCTGATTCCAGGCGGCCATTTGATAGCCGATATGGTAGATCGAGCTGCCGATAACCAGGCCGACAGGGTCGAAGCCAGCCTCGCGAACCAGCAAGAACTCATTGACGCTGAGATCGCTGGTGAAGAGCGACTTGTGTGTGGCATCGCCGCGCATAATATTGAGGCGTTCGCGGGCATGGATCGGCAGATCGTCGCTTTGCTGCGGGGGTTTTTGCATGGACATGAAAGAATACTCCTTTGTAGCTATTGCTTCTTGAAAGACAACACCAGGGGAATCCTGGAGATGCCTGTTGCAGGTTAATCTTTTATAGTGAGTTCCCGTGTTTCGCCACGCCTTCCCGGGCGCAGGTCGGTAAAACTCAGGGTCGGTTCCGGTTTAGGGATGACATGATCTTTTCTTAGCGCGGTGATGGCAGTGCCGATGATGGAGAACTGGACGGAGAAGTCGAGGTATTGAGCGCCATTGGCTTCACTCTCCGTGACCTTTCTATTGCAGGCGATATGCATACCGACGACGCCGACGGCGTTGAGCTGCTGCGACATGCTCAATAGCCGGTTCATGGCTAAACTGCGAGAAGTATAGAGCGCCTGCGAAAAGGGAATGATCTCCTGGTTGGTCCAACCACCTGCATACCAACTGCGTATTTGTCGTGTTGCCCTGCTGCCCAGAGAAACATAGTAAGAACAGTAACCTGTTACTACACCGTCGGGGTAATAGCCTGCTTGCAGTAGCGTCCAGAACTCCTGGCCGGAGAGGTCGCTGAGGAACGGACGCTGCGGGGGAGGCGTATTGTTGAGGCGGATGGCTGTGCCAATGGCGGTGTATTCCAGTAGATTCTGACCCCACTCGTAGTCCCTGGTAGTGAGGCGCACGCCGATGACACCATGGGCCTTGAGCAGGGCCGCCTCCTGTTCCAGCCTGCCAAGGGCAAGTAGCGCGGCATGCTGGTGGGCGTTTGATACAGTGGTCAACTCAAAGGACCTGGTATCCCAGGAATAGTTACGGACAAATTGCCAGCCAACTTGATAGATCGAGCTTCCCATGACCTGGCTGAGGGCGGTATAGCCCTGGTTGCGTACCAGCGAGAACTCATTAACGCTGAGATCGCTGGTGAAGAGCGGGTGCCCTGCCTGGGTCTCTTCGCTGATTCTGCGCTGTGCCTGAAGAGGGAGACCACCGGCCTCCAGCGAGCGGCGGCTGGCCTCCGCATCTTGCTGGGCCTGGCTTATGCGCTGTTTATCCTCAGGCGAGGGTCGTTTCCAAAAAGGCATGTTTGTCTCCTCCGATAGTATCAACACTCCTGGTCAGCTATTATAGCAGAAAGCGTTCAAGAGCGATGCGAGCTTGCGCGCTGTTCGCGGCCTCGTAAGCTAACGCGCTGGCAAGCTCATCGATCCATTGATTCATTGGTATCTGCTCTGTTTTAAGGACGATGCCGCGCACCATTTTCGCACGTTGTGTCATGATTGGACCCTGCTTCTCTCGCCCGATACGGTATTGATAATCACCCATGGTTACAGTGATCTCCTTTACCGGGTGCTCACGCGAAAAAAGGCTGCTGTGGCGTATTACGGTCGTCTGGTTGGGTAGTGAGCCTGATAACTTGGAAGCCAGCGCTTCCAGAAACGCCTTGTTGTCGGTGCTATCTGCCCGTAGCGACGCGGCGAGCATTTCCATCTGCAGCGGCTCGCCTGGTAGATTTTCCATCTTACAAACTGCGCGGCGGGGGACCCCTGTCCTTTAGACACGGGGAGGAACGCCGCGCCTCCTTTCTTTATCTGTGCCGCAATTGCTTGACATATACGGTACAATTGTTCTATGGATAGAACCGTCAGAGTACAATTGCATCCAACCCCGGAGCAGGCGCAGGGCTTGCAGGAGACACTGCGTCAGTTTACCGAGGCGTTCAATCAGGTCTGTCGCTACGGGTGGCAACACGCGGAGCGCAACGGGGTTCGACTGCACCACGCCACCTACTACCATACCAAAGCCGCCTTTCCGGGCCTCGTTTCCGATCTGCTCATTCAGGCGCGGGTCAAGGCCACCGAGGCGGTGAAATCCGCGCTGACCTGGAAAGCCAAACGTGAGGCGAGCTACCCGAAACGAGTGGCGAAAGCCCTCAAGCAGGGCAAACCCGCACCCGTCTTCAAACCCGTCAAGGTGCCTCAGTCGCAGGCTTGTCCCCCGCGCTACAATGAGAAAACCTCTACCCTCACCTGGGACAGGCAGCAGGTCCGTCTCTCGACCAGCGCGGGCAAGATGAGCATCTCTTTTACGGTTCCCTCGTTTAGCGCGCAGTACGCCGGGTGCAAGGCGGCGACGGCTGACTTGATCTATCGCAAGGGCAAATGGTGGCTGCACGTGGTAGTGTCGGTGCCTGAACCCGTTGTTGCCCCCTGCGAGGAAATCGTCGGGGTTGACCTGGGACTGAACCGCCCCGCCGTGACCTCCACCCGCCAGTTTCTGGGCGGTCGCCACTGGAAAGAGGTAGATCGCCGTCGGTTCCGCCTCAAACGCAAACTGCAATCGAACGGAAGTAAGTCTGCCAAACGCCACTTGAGGAAACTCAGTGGCAAGAGTCAGCGATTCCACCGCGATTGCGATCACGTCCTCTCCAAACGTATGGTTGCTGCGACCCCACCGGGCGCGACGCTCGTCTTCGAGAACCTGACCAATATCCGCGATACCTCGAAGATGGGACGTGGCAAGGGCAACAAGAACGTTTCGAACAAACGGAAATTGCACGCCTGGAGTTTCGCCCAACTCTACAGCTTCACGCTGTACAAAGCAAATGAGCGCGGCATTCGGGTCGAGCGCATCGACCCCCGACACACCAGCCAAACGTGTAGCCAGTGTGGGTTCCAGTCCCGCAACAACCGCCGTTCTCAATCCGTGTTTCACTGTCGCTCCTGTGGCTATCAACTGAATGCTGACCTCAATGCCAGCTACAACATTCGGGAGAAGTACCGTGCTTCTCTTGCTCAGGACGGTACACCTGTCCTGAGTGGGCTGTCGTCAAGCAGCCTACCGTGTCCACCTCCCGGTGAGATGCAAGCCCCTAGCCTTCAGCTCTGGGGTTCTTGACCTATCGCTCCTTACGAAATAATTGACGTAAAAATTGATCTTTTGGGTTCCCCATAATCTCTGCGTTTATGTTATCATACATTTGTAAACGCAGTGGTATAATCATATTCAAAACGGGAAAATGAAGCAAATTGAGATTTGGTACTCTTGATTAGGAGGAATAGCTATGGGTTTTTTCTCGCGTCTCGCAAACCTTTTTCGCATGCGGGCCAACGCGGCCCTCGATAAAGTAGAAGATCCCGGCCAGGTCATGGATTATTCGTATAGTAAACAACTTGAACAATTACAGAACCTTAAACGCTCGATTGCTGAGGTGGTCACCAACGAAAAGCGTCTTGAGATGCAGCAGGGCCAGATACAACAGAAGATCAATACGCTTGATCAACAGGCAATGCAGGCGCTGCAGGCCAACCGGGAGGACCTTGCTCGCATGGCCTTACAGAGGAAAGAAACCATGCTGGTACAGATCAATGGCTACGAACAGCAACTCGCCCAACTGCGCGCCCAGGAGGAGAAGTTGTTGAATATGGAACGCACCATCTCCGCGCGTGTTGAAGCTTTCCGGACGCAAAAAGAAATGGTCAAAGCCCAGTATAACGCGGCCCAGGCGCAGGTGAAAATCAATGAGCAGGTGACCGGCATTTCGGAGGAAATGTCGGAGATGAACCTGGCTATGCAGCGGGCGCAGGATAAAGTGCTCACCATGCAGGCGCGCGCTAATGCGATGGATGCACTGGTTGAACAGGGTACACTTGGCGAACAGGGACTGCTGGGCGCTGGTTCCGGCGATCCTCTTGAGCGCGAGTTACGGCAGATTTCGGCTCAACAGAATGTGGAGGATCAGTTGCAAGCGATGAAGCAGCAAATGCAACTGGGTGGGTCAGATGCTCAGCAGCGGCAGATCGAGGGGCCGTCTTCTTATTGAAGTGGGGCCGCCTGAGACCGCCGAGGGTTGATCGTGCCAGTGTCAGGTTGACGGCGAGGGTGAAGGGCGAGCAGGAGGGCATTGGCCCTACAATGCGACGGTTTCGCAAGCCGGTGCGTGCGTAGGCCCCGTCACAGGGCGAGCACAAGGCATTGGCCCTACAATGCGACGGACTGGCTTTGCAAGGCGGTTCATGATATGTATACGGGTGGTGTAGGGCAAAATATCAAGATCGAGTATCTGTTTTTTTGCGGGAAAGATGAAATGATTCATGATCTAGCGAGGGCCGATAATGAGGTTTCACAAATTAATCCGGATAGCGATACATGCACGGAGGGCCGATAATGGCTTTTAACAAAATAACCTGGACATCCGTCGAAGTGACGGCTCTGTCATGCTGTGCGTAGCGAAGCATCTCTTGGCACGGTGTGACAGACCCTTCGCTGCGGCTCAGGGTGACAGACCCTTCGCTGCGGCTCAGGGTGACAGACCCTTCGCTGCGGCTCAGGGTGACAGACCCTTCGCTGCGGCTCAGGGTGACAG
>JBGQJX010000160.1:0-8745 GCA_041499255.1 Ktedonobacteraceae bacterium
AAAATGGGTATCGCTGAAGCAGACCCATGGTACGACCTCGATGGCTGGGACGCCGTAATGAAGACGACTATTCTCGCGAATACGTTGATGGAGGGTCAGCTTTCGCCGCACATGGTTGAACGCAAAGGTATCCGCGATCTTTCTCCCGATGAAATTTGTGCAGCCGCGCTGGCCAATTCCCCTTTCCGATTGGTAAGCCAGGCTCATCGTAAACATGGCGCCCTTTTTGCTGAGGTTCGTCCGTGTAGAATCGACAAAGGGGATATTTTACAGGTTGCTATAGAAACTACCAGCGTTATCTCCATAGAGACTGAAGCCATGGGGACTATTTCGCTGATAGAACACAAACCAACTGTCGTACAAACTGCTTATGGAGTACTAAGCGACCTGGTGACCATCCTCAAACAAAGGGCTACCTAGATTGTTTGCCTCCACAATTCGAACAGAAAGGGGTTCACGCTCGCTGTGCGCTGCTCCCATTATTACACTTCTGTGGGTAAATCTTGACGACTGCCCCACTCATTCCAGGAACCATCGTAATTGGTCAAATTGGGATAACCGAGCAGAGCCAGGCTGAATAGTATGGTTGTAGCTGCGACGCCCCCATTGCAATACGCTACGACATGCTGATGTGGCTGCACTCCATCACCGGAGAATAACTGTGTCAGTTCTTCATTGCTGCGAAATGTACCGGTGGCAGGATCAATTACCTCGTCACGAGGAATACTGTATGCGCCCGGTATATGGCCCCGTCGCCCATGGCCGCGTACGATTTTACCAGTAAACTGCCCGCGATCACGCGCATCAATCAACACAATACCTTCCTGACCCAGGAGCGATAACACATCAGTGGCTGTGGCGCGTAACGACGGTTGCATTACAGGAGTAAAGGTAGCTGGTGGATAGGCGGGTATATGTTCTTCCAGCGGTCGATGTTCACGTCGCCATTTGGCAAGTCCCCCATTTAATACAGCTACCTGTGTATGTCCATAATAATTGAGCGCCCACCAGAGCCGAGTAGCAAATTGCGAAGTTGGGTGAGCATCATAAGCAACTACCAGGTGCTGGTCACCAATCCCTAAATTGCCTAGCACTTCCGCAAAGCGAGCGGGTGGAGCAATTTGAGCCTCCACCGTATCGTTATGATCGACGATGTCGCTACTCCAGTCAATATACACAGCTCCAGGAATATGTCCTTGCTCGTACTCATCACGCGCTCCCACATACGAAGCATTCTGTACACCATCATGCTCTACGGTACGCACGTAGCCTCGCATATCTACAATTCGTATTTGTGGATCGGTAAGATGCTCGGCCAACCAGGAGGTTTCTACCAGTAACTTACTGCGCTCCATTTGAATAACCTACTCTCTCTACTTCCTAAATCAGGAGAACAGTCCCGCGGCATCAGGATTATCGGTACTCACAAAATGGGCAGGAGTGCCGAACAAATGCAGTGAAGTAACCTTCACAACAGACATCGATGTATTCGGCGTTTGTGTTGTGATATAACGCTGCGTCATCAACCCTAAAGGGCGCGCCAGGATGAGAGCGGCGGTCGATGCCAGGATCACATTATTGAACGAATTGAATGGACGGCGCATCCTGGCCACACTCATGGCGGCCAGCCCCGTGAGCAGACCAGAAACTGCGAGATTTGTCCCACATCTTTCGTGAACAGCTAGTTCTGGATGCGTTGTGCGTAGCAGCGCCAACGCTTCATTCGCTGTAGGAATAACAGCCTCGGTCGGTACGTCACCAAATACAAAAAAGCCAGCAGCAAAAGATATGCCTGCAAGTCTTACATTTGGATACTTTTGACTGAGCAAGACAATAGTAGCGTGTTCAAGAGCGTGATTCTGCTTAACAGCACCCCCCAGCAATATCTGCTGTGCTACTTGAGCTACGGGATTGATGGAAGCCATCAGTACAATCCTTCCTGGTAGGGACCCGATTTATCGCGTCCAAATGTATCAATAAGTGGTATTGAACACCACAATTTCATCGCCAAAATTGATCACGTCTCCATCATTCAATGCCACTGGCTGATACACTCGCACGTTATTAATCAGTGTACCATTGGCACTTTGCAAATCTTCAAGGTACCAGCGACCATTGTCAAAAAAGAGACGAGCATGACGCCGGGAAACAGTTCGGCCCTGGATGATAAGATCATTACCATTTGTACGTCCTATAGTTGTGACAACCTGGTGGAAACGGTACGAGTGACCACCCATTGGCCCATTCTGGATGGTGAGACGAGCAAGCACTGGACGCCCATTTGGCCCCAGATAGCGATCATGAATGGCCCGTCGATCAGAGAGTTCATCTCCACAGGAGGTACAATAGAGGCGGGTACTCGGATTAGAAGCCCCACAGCGAAAGCATGATAATGTTACTATTTGTTGCTGGTTGCTATATTGCGGCGATTGAACAGAAGAGCTTTGCCCACTCTGCCCCACTGCTGATCCCTGCCCCAGCCCGCCACTATTTCCAGGCTTTGACTGGGAAACACCGCTCTCTTGTGACTCTATTACAGGTATCGCAGATGACATGCCCGGACGCCAACGTGGTGGCATCGAAAGGTGCGAAGCTGCTAACGCTCCCGTCAAAGCGGTGATCAGTTCATCGGTCGTCTGGTAACGATCTTGCGGCGCTTTTGCAGCCATCTTCACGACGACTTGCTCAATTGGGACCGGTACACCCGCTGTACGTAACATCTCAACAGGCAGTGGTTCGTTGAGATGTTTCACTGTAATCGACAGCGAGTTTTCTGCGGTAAATGGCACTCGTCCAGCTAAACAGTGAAATAATACTATACCCAGCGAATAGATATCACTACGCCGGTCTACCGCCTGTCCTGTGCCCTGTTCCGGCGACATATACTGTGGCGTGCCGATCCCTGTACCCACACGAGTGAGATTCGTCGTTCCCTCAAGAATTTTTGCTATACCAAAGTCAGAGAGCAAAAGATAGCCATCTTTGCGCAACAACATATTCGCAGGCTTTACATCACGATGAACAATCCCATGACTGTGCGCACAATTCAAACCTTCCGCCGCCTGGATCATGTAATCAACGGCATCAGGAACTGGTACCGGCCGTTTTAAGCGATCTTTTAATGTCCCGCCTTCGACATATTCCATAACAATATAGGTGATATTATCCTGCTCACCAAAATCATGTATCTGCAGTATATTGGGATGAACTAACTTTGCAACAGCTCTGGCCTCTTGCACAAATCTTTTGACAAAAATTGGATCACGTGCGTGATATGCAGGCAGTACCTTGATAGCAACATACCTATCGAGATTGGGTTGATAGGCCTTGAAAACGGTTGCCATGCCACCAGCACCAATACGCTCGACAATACGAAACTGGCCCAATGATCGTCCGACCAGCGCAGTCATGTCGTCGTTATTCCCTTGTTGCTGAGGGTATGGATTCTCTCGTTGCATAGTAAGATGACTCCTATTTTCCCGACCATCCGATTTGATCACCATGATTATAGACCTAATTTCCGGCTGTGGCAATAGAACCAAACAGGGTACAAGCAAACTGCGCCCTCCTTGACGCCACATGCAATGAGAACCGGTGTACCGGCAACTAGCCCTCAAGTAGTAGAGTTTCCGGGTCTTCGACCAGTTCCTTAACTCTCACCAGGAACTGCACAGCTTCTCGACCATCAACAATACGATGGTCATAGGAAAGTGCAACATACATCATTGGGCGAATGACAACCTGGCCATTGATGGCGACAGGTCGTTGTTCAATCTTGTGCATACCCAGAATACCGACCTGCGGCGCATTTAAAATGGGCGTTGAGAGTAACGACCCGAATACACCTCCATTGGTGATGGTAAAGGTTCCACCCTGGAGATCAGTTAGCGCAAGGCTATTCTCCCTGGCTTTCTTCGCCAGCGTAGCAATCTCCTGCTCAATCTCCGCAAAACTCTTTCGATCGGCATCGCGCAACACAGGTACGACGAGGCCTTCTTCAGCGCCGACTGCAATACCAATATCGTAGTAATGCTTCAGCACCATCTCATTCCCTTGAATCTCTGCATTCAGGCGAGGAAACGCTTTGAGGGCTCCCACCACGGCCTTTGTAAAGAAAGACATGAAGCCAAGCGAGATGTTATGGCGTTCCTTAAAAGCATCCTTACGCCGGCTGCGCACATCCATTACAGCGCTCATATCAATCTCGTTAAACGTTGTCAGCATCGCCGCGCTATGTTGTGCCTCCACCAGGCGCTGTGCAATGGTCTGGCGCCTTCGCGAAAGCCGAATTCGCTCCTCACGCCCACCTGTCACAGCCGGAGGGATTACACCAGTCAGTGTATCAGGTGTTGTCGTTCTGGGCACTATCTGAGGAGTAACTGCTGTCTCTGAAGGAGCGGCGCTCTGTGTTTGTTGTGCTATAAAACCAACCACATCTTCCTTAGTCACACGTCCATGAGGGCTGCTACCCTTAACCTGGGAAAGATCAATATTGTATTCTTCTGCCATACGCCGTGCCAGGGGAGATGGAGGTCGTTGCCCATCGCCTGGTAGCTGCCCTGAAAGCGCCTTCAGCCGTTCGCTGGCCACCTGTTCAGTCTGCTCTGTAGGTGTCCCAGGTGTCCTCTGTCCATTTTCTGATGGCGCTGGTGCACTCGGGCTAATCTCACCGATGACACCTAACACTTCTCCAACGGCTACTGTTTCGCCTTCCTGCCGGGTGATCTTCTGTAGAATTCCATTTTGATCGGCGGTCACTTCCACGTTGACTTTATCAGTCTCTAATTCAACCAGTGCATCACCCTGGGTAACCGTGTCTCCTTCATGCTTGAGCCACCTGGCAATAACAGCATCGACTATCGATTCTCCTAGTGTTGGGACACGTATTTCAACGGACATACTTTCCTCCGCGTTCTTTACTAAACGAGCTAAGGGCCTGTGTCAATGTCTGCTCCTGCTCAGCCAAAAACAGGTCCATAAAGCCAGAGGCGGGGCTGGCACGTTCTGGCCGAGAAATTACGTTCAGCGGGATTGGAGAGGGGAGCGAGCCGATAAGTTTTGATAGACGAGGGGATATATAGTTCCATGCTCCCATATTGCGCGGCTCTTCCTGCACCCATACAACCTCTTGTAAGCTCTGATAGTGTGAGAGGACGTTTTGCAATTCCTCTCCTGGGAAGGGATAGAGCCGTTCGACGCGCACGATCGCCACATCCTCAACACGCGCACGTTTCTCATGGGATAAGAGGTCAATAGCTATTTTACCTGTGCAAATCAATACTTTTCTGATGTCACCTGCAAGGGACAAGGCCATTGCGTCATCAATGACCGGCTGAAATATCCCTTCAGCCAGTTCAGTCAGTGTAGCTGCCGCCAGGGCATGACGGAGTAAACTCTTCGGTGTCATGATAATCAGAGGCCGTGGATCGCGCTCCAGGTAGAAAGCCTGCTCCCGCAACAGGTGAAAGTATTGTGCAGCCGTCGAGCAATTTGCTACGCGCCAATTGTCCTGGGCTGATAATTGCAGGTAGCGCTCCAATCGTGCGCTCGAATGTTCCGGGCCTTGTCCCTCGTAGCCATGAGGCAGCAGAAGCACAAGCGAGGATTTTTGTTTCCACTTTGCGCGCGCCGAAGAGATAAATTGATCGATAATTACCTGCGCGGCATTTGCAAAGTCCCCAAATTGAGCCTCCCACAATACAAGCGTGTTCGGAGCGTACACACTATAACCATACTCAAAACCGAGAGCAGCAGCCTCACTCAGTGGACTATTATAAATGGAGAAGGATGCTCGTGCCGAGGAGAGATGCTGCAAGGGGATGTAGGTTTCGTTGTGTTGATCGTGCAATACCGCGTGACGATGGCTAAAAGTGCCACGCTCGACGTCCTGGCCCGTGATGCGAATCGGCGTGCCTTCACCAAGAATTGAGGCAAAAGCCAGCGCCTCGGCCTGGCCCCAGTCGATACCACCTCCAGGCCCGAGGGTCGTAGCCCTGCGTTGCAGTAAGCGTGCCAGCTTGGCATTAGGAGTGAAACCATCAGGCCAGGTCAGCAATTCCTCATTAAACCTGGTCAACTGTTCAGCCGAAACCTGGGGTACGCGCTCGCGAGAGGAGTATACATCGTGAAATCCATTGTCGTTCAGCTCATCAGACTCATCTTCAGCGAGGCCCACACCGCTATCGGCTTCTCGCTTCGCCTGCTCCAGGACTGCAAATGCCTCTTTCACCATCCTGTCCGCTTCTTCTTGCGAGACTACCCCAGCCTCAATGAGACGACGTGTATACAATTCTCGCACTGTCGGATGTGAACGTATGATTTCGTACATATGCGGCTGCGTAAAAGCTGGTTCATCACCTTCGTTATGACCCCAACGTCGATATCCCACCAGGTCTATCAACACATCTTTATGGAAATGATCCCGGTAAGCCTGGCCTAAGCGTATAGCAGTAAGACACGCGTCGGGATCATCCGCATTGACATGGATAATGGGAATCTCAAAACCTTTTGCCAGGTCGCTAGCAAACAAGGTGGAACGGCTATCTTCAGGCTCAGTCGTGAAACCAAGCTGGTTGTTCACAATGATGTGAATGGTTCCTCCTACCCAATAGCCATGAAGCTGCCACAGGTTCAATGTTTCGGCAACAACTCCCTCGCCTGGAAAAGCCGCATCGCCATGGATAAGCACAGGTAACGCGCAATCCACCTCCTGATAAGAGCCCAATGTATTGTGCTCTCCCGCTACAGCTGATACGATCTGTGAAGCCCGCGCCATACCTTCAATAACCGGATTAACAAACTCCAGGTGGCTAGGATTAGGAGCCAGTATCACCTTGAGACTCTCGGACCCCTCTCCGGCTTCTTCCCCGAGAACATGTTCCGCTCCCAGGTGATATTTGACGTCGCCAGTCCAGCCAAAACCGAAGGTATCTGTTAGAGGAACTCCCTCCTCATGTTTAGCATGACCAAATTCAGAGAGAATCGCTGTATACGACTTCCCTAACACATGCGCCAGTACATTGAGCCGTCCACGGTGCGCCATCCCGATGATCACCTCGCGGCTCCCAGATTCGATCGCCCCCAGAATAATCTCATCAAGCATCGGTACAAGGGCATCTGTTCCCTCGAGCGAGAAGCGCTTTTGGCCGGGAAATGTCTGGTGTAAGTAGCGTTCAAACACCTCAACCTGCGTCAGTCGTTGCAATAGTTTGCGACTGGCCGTTGACCCCCGAGTTTCTTCAAACAGGTGCAAGCCTACTGCGTCACGCAGCCAGTTGCGCTCGATTGGGCTTTTCACCTGGTCAAACTCATAGCTAATTGTCCCGGAGTACATAGCACGAAGAGCTGCAATCGCTTCGAGAGCGTTATGTGCTCCTTCAGCGGAATGGCCACCAACCACGATGGGTGGTAACAATGCAAGTTCTTCTTCGGTTATCCCATGGGATTCGAGCAAAAGGTTAGGATCACCCAACGGTTCAGTTCCCAACGGATCGAGGTGTGCCCCGAGATGCCCCCGGGCACGAATGGCGTGAGCAAGTGCCGAAGCAGCAACAACCTGTGAGACTTGAAACGGCGCGTTGCCAATTGCCCCCTCTTCTTTCGTTAATTGTGGCTGTTCCTCTTCTGCGAGGGAAGCCCAACTATCAAAAATGGCACGAGTGGCAGCATCAACACTTGCTGGATTTTGGAGATATCGTTCATAAAGTTCAAGGACATAGCCTGCATTTGGTCCATAAAAAGTATCAAGGTCACGCATAAGAGTTCCTTTTGGTTCCTGGTTCCTCTATAGTCTCTGAGGTGGGAAAATGCTTAAACAGATTTACTATTGTATTTTATCACCTCCTATGGTATCATAACTGCGTTATATACCAATGATTCTTCAAACAAAAAGACAAGGGCATAGCAGACCATAACAACATATTCACAAAGGCAATGAAGGAACGAGTAAGCCACGCGATCCTGTCAAAGAGAGTCCGGGGTTGGTGTAACTGGATCAGGAGCGTAGCTGAAAATCATTCCTGAGTCGCTAGCCGAAACGCTTCCTTGCATCGCTACTGAGCTCTAGCTTCGTTGCAGCAATGGATTCACTATGAAGTAGGACTGGCCGGTTCCTTCCCGTTAACATGAAGGGCTGATTACTCTCCTGATTGGAGATTTACAGCGAAATCAAGTGAGCCATGGGCGCGATATTGGGGTACACAATAAATTGGTCCCTACGTGAGTAATGGCTAATAAGGGTGGTACCACGGGAATACCTCTCGTCCCTATCTATGTTGGGCGAGGGGATTTTTTTAAGCTAGGAGAGCGTCGATCAATTTGAAAGGCATCCCTTTTCTGCAACGCCGCTCTTTTGTGCCGCACCTGTTTGGTATTCACCGCAGCAACTCCGCTCTCTTGTGTCGCTTCTCCCTACGGTCAGAAGGGATGAAAGGAAGTCTATGAAAACAAAATTGCTCTACCACGAAAATAGCTTTACATTTGAATGCAGCGCCATTGTTGTCGCAGTTGAAGGAGACGAAGTGGCGCTGGATGCCACTGTATTTTTCCCCGGGGGCGGCGGTCAAATGGCAGATCGCGGTACCATCTCATGGGACAACTATCAAGTACAGGCCAATGTTCTTGCTATGAATAAGCGTGATGATGATGATTCGCATACACTCAGTTGCGCGCCACCTCCCACGGGCACAGAGGTCGTTGGGACAATTGACTGGGATTTTCGTTATAAAATGATGCGCACTCACACTG
>JBGQJX010000161.1:0-8678 GCA_041499255.1 Ktedonobacteraceae bacterium
CCTGGGGGGGACGCCTGTCTTTCTCGGCTGCAGCGATGTAGATTTCCACATTCCGAAGGAGCGCGTAGAGCAATCTGCCGAGGTGTTACAACACCTGGGCGGAAACGTTACGATGCGTCTCTATCCTCGCATGGGCCATACTATCAATCGGGATGAAATACGCTTCGTACACGGTATGATGGCTGCGCTTGTCAAGAAGTAATAGCATTTACAGGCACAACAGGCGCCGTGCGGTGCCTGCTGTGCCTGATTTATTGGCCATTTTCGAGCTGACGCACGAGTTGATTTGCCAACTCAAAAGAATAGTTTTGGCCGCGATCATGGGGGTAGATCTGGAACATGTTGGCTACCCATAACCCGCTCAGGGGAGTGCGCAGGGGTGGAATATGCTCGCGGTATTCGGTGGTCACGATGGGCTGGGCAAAGGGCGCCTGGAATAACCAGCTTTCTTTGACCCATTCAGGCTCAAAATCGGGTCGAATGCGCTTCAAGTGAGGCAGGAACTCACTGAGGATATCTTCCTTGCTCATTTTGAAGAGCGGATCATCCATTGGGCGGTAGTTGCCCAGGTAGACCAGGTGTCGCCCGCCATACTCGGCGGCTGGACGGAAATTTGTATGCTCGAAGAGGCCGGTGAAAGGGTACCCTGGATCGCAGATATTGACCCAATAGCTATCCGTGAGCGGACGATCAAGAGCGAGAATCAAGCACTGCGCGCCGTAGGCCTGTCCCCAATCGTATTGCGCGCGGTAATTTTCGGGGAGGGCAGGAACCAGGCGACAGGTCAGGCGCGTAGGCAAAGTAGAGATGACCCGGTCAACCATCCAGGTACCCTGGTTGGTCGCAACTTGCCAGCGCTGGTTCTCTACTTGCTCGACCTTCTCTACGCGAGTTCCCAATAACACTTTGCCCCCTGCCTCGCTGATCTTCTCCACTAAGCGTTCGTAGACCAGTTGGAAGCCGCCGCGTAGATAGCCCAGGTAGGTAGTGCGATCGTGGACACGCGCCCAGAACCAGGGCATAGCGATCTGCTCGCGCATAGCGCCAAATTTACCATCAAACAGTGGTTCAAAGAGCATCTGGTACGGGCGCTTGCCCATCCAGCGGCGCAGCCAGGCATCGGCAGTTTTTCCCTCAAAAGGCCTGGCATTCGTGAGTTTCAGGATGGCCAGCACAGCAAATACGCGCAGGCGTTCATAGAGACGCAGCGGCTTGAAGAGCAGCAAATTGAAAGGGGAATCCAGCTGGTGTATCTCTCCACCTGTCAGGGTAACCGTGCGTGGATGGGACCATGTCAGGCGGTCACCAAGGCCAAGCTCTTGAATGGTGCTAATGGCCGTTTTATCGGTACGGAACAGGTGATGGTAGTACTTTTCCAGCCATTCAGTCCGGGCTTCTCCATCATTACCCACGTGAAAGCCAGCCGCCAGACCTCCGGCAATGGTCTCCTGCTCGAAAACCATGACCGAGTGACCTGCCTGAGTAAGCCGGTAAGCGGACATTAAGCCCAATGCTCCACCGCCTAATATTGCGTATTCCATAATTGTTCCTTGAATGTTATTGGCGCGTGTCAAAATCCAGGCAATTGTATCATAGAACGGTTGTATTGAACAAACTTCGAGGAAAAGGGGGGAATGATTGGGCACTGACTGAAACTCATATGCAAAAAACGGAAAGGGGGCGCGTACTAATAACATAATGTTTGATCTATTCTATCAGCCAACACTCCGACAGTAAAGGAGGAAGCTCAGATGCCTACGGATTATGTTCTCTTTAACCATGGTGTCAATACACGTGACTCACGCCCCCAACCTGACTACGCGGACGCGCTTTTCGCCCTCATTCAACAGCATTATCACCAGGTCCAAGGACGCACGCTCAAGAAGATTGCGCTCTACTGGGGCGACGTAAATAAGGAACAGGAGCAAAAACTTCTCGACGCATATCAAGGTTCATCGATTTGGGATAATCTATGGTTCCAACTATTCCGCGGGAAGCAGGTCATGCAGTTCGTAGGCGATGGCGCTCTCTACGTCAGTCGCTACGGTGGTTCCAGGATCGCTGAGGCATTGGAGAAACAGACGATTGAAGGATTGCAACAGCCGGTTTCCGGAGAAGATCGCCTGCACATAGTCACGCACAGTATGGGAACAATTATCCTCTTTGATATGCTGTTCAGCGCCCGTTGGGACCCGGACTATGCCCCTGGCCATGCGTGCGTTGCATCAATGCGTGAGGCGCTGTTTGGCGTGTCACCCGGTCCAGAACAAGGCATTCGTATTAGTAGCATTACCACGATGGGATCACCGATGGGTTTCTTTAGTCTCATGGACGTTGATCAGAGTACGGAGGATGCGAAGGACGACAAGGGCAATATCATATGCACCCACGATATTACTCCACGCCTGCAAAAGCTCCTGGCGAGCCTTTACCAGGAGCAAGGGAAAAAGTTACCCTGGTATAATATCGCCCATCCTGGTGACCCGATTGCCTATCCCATTGAAAAACTTTTGCCTCAACTGGTAGATGTAAATAGTCAATACATCGATGTGCATGACATCCTCACCCACTCGATAAGTGTGACCGATTTCCTTACTGAACCTTTGAGCCAGTCGCTCTTTGCCCTTTTGCATGGTGGTGAGGCGCACGGTAGCTACTGGCACAGCGATGAAGTGGCGAAAAAGATTGCCCAGGCGATTGAACAGGCTTTACAGCCTCCTGCTGCTAATCAAGCTGCATAGCTCAAATTTACGCATGAGTATGAAAGGTACAGCACCAAAAAGAGAGACGAGCGCGGCGCCGCGCTCGTCTCTCTTTTTGGTGCGATGTATTGCACTAATGGGTCTGCTCTTGTCCTGGCATCCAGCGTAAGTTGGGTTTGCGCGCCGCTAATGCCTGGTCTAGCCTGCCCACGGGGGTGGTATGTGGAGCTGTCTTGACGATTTCGGGATTCGTGCGAGACTCCTCGGCGATTTGCCGCATGACGCTGGCGAAGTAATCAAGGGTTTCGCGGGTCTCCGTTTCGGTTGGCTCGACCATCATAGCCTCGTGCACGATCAGCGGGAAGTAGATGGTTGGCGCGTACACGCCAAAGTCGAGCAGGCGCTTGGCGACATCGAGGGCTGTGACGCCGCTCTCTTCTTTCTGACGTTCAGCAGTGGCGATGAACTCGTGCTGGCATATCTGAGGATAGGCGATATCATAGTCCGACGACAGTTCGTGTTTGAGGTAGTTGGCGTTGAGGATGGCACTCTGGGCTACATGTAGCAGGCCGTCCGGGCCGTAGGTGCGAATGTAGGTGTAGGCGCGTACCAGCACGCCAAAGTTTCCTTTATTGGCGCGTACCTTGCCGATGGATTGTGGACCGGGGTCCTGCCAGTAATAGCCCTGCTCTCCTTTGGCGGGCAATGGTCCCGGTAAGAGGTCGACGAGATGCTCTTTGACGCCGATGGGGCCTGCCCCTGGACCGCCGCCGCCATGAGGCGTACTGCACGTCTTATGTAGGTTGAAGTGCACCACGTCGAAGCCCATGTCGCCAGGACGGGTAATGCCAAGTACGGCGTTGGCATTCGCGCCATCGTAGTAGAGCTGCCCGCCGGCTTCGTGGACCATCGTCGCGATCTCCGCAACATTGCTGTCAAAAAGTCCCAGCGTGTTAGGGTTGGTCATCATGATGGCGGCAATGCTGGCTGCATTCGATTCCAACAGTGCTTTTAAGTGTTCCATGTCGATGCCGCCCGTTTGGGGATCGCTCTTTACCTCGATAGATTTATAACCGGCGAGAGTGGCGCTGGCGGGATTGGTGCCATGGGCGTTGTCAGGAATGAGTACCAGATTGCGGTGTCCCTGTCCCTGGCTCTCATGGTAGGCCTTGATAAGCATCAGGCCGGTCAGTTCGCCATGCGCACCCGCGGAAGGTTGCAGGGTGACACGCGTCATACCGGAAATTTCGGCCAGGTATTGTTCAAGTTCATAGAACAACTGAATGACGCCCTGAACGGTAGATTCTGGTTGTAAGGGGTGAATATGGGCGAAGCCCGGCAAGACGGCCATATCTTCATTGAGCTTAGGATTATACTTCATTGTACAGGAGCCAAGCGGGTAGAAGCCGGTATCAACGCCGAAGTTTCGCTGCGAGAGATGGGTATAATGACGTACTACCTCAATCTCGCTTACTTCCGGTAGAGGAGCAGGCTCTTTACGCAGCATATTGGACGGAACCATGCTGTCTAGCGCTTCGGTGGGTACATCCATGGCAGGCATGGTATCCACACGGCGACCGGGAGCGCCCTTTTCAAAAATCAACTTCTCGACACTCATGCCTGTACCTCCTTTAACACTGCTACCAGGCGATCTATCTCTTCTTTTGAGCGCGTTTCTGTGACACAGAAGAGCAGGCAATCCTTCATATCCGGGTAGTCCAGGCTCAGATCATAGCCTCCAATGATGTCGGCCTGCGCAAAGTGCTGCTGTAGTTTCTGTGTTGAAACAGGAGATTTAATCACGAACTCATCATAGAATGGAGCATGAAAGACTGGCTCAAAGCCCGGCAGCGCGGTGATCTGGCGGTAAGCGTAGTGCGCTTTTTGTAAACAAAGTTCGCCAAGTTCGTAGAAGCCCTGTTTGCCGAGAGCGGCCATGTAAATGGCCGCGCCAACCGCCAGCAATGACTGGTTGGTGCAAATGTTGGAGGTGGCACGCTCGCGGCGGATGTGCTGCTCGCGGGTCTGTAAAGTTAATACATAGCCCGTTTGCTTCTCGCCGCCTTCCTCAACGGTCTGTCCAACCAGTCTTCCAGGCAGCAGGCGCATATACTTTAGCTTAGAAGCCATGAAACCAAGCGCCGGGCCGCCGAAGCTCATAGTGTTGCCGAAGCTCATCAACTCACCCACGGCGATATCGGCGCCATATTCACCCGGAGAGGCCAGGACGCCCAGCGAAGCCGGCTCAGTGATCGTGGCAATGAAAACAGCTTTGCCTTTGTGGGCGATTGGTTCAATGGCGCTCATGTTCTCAATAGAGCCAAAGAAATTGGGCTGCTGGATGACGACTGCTGAAGTCGCCGCGCTAACAGCTTCGTTCAAATCCTCAATCGAGGTAAGGCCGTCGCGCAGCGGTACCTCTTTGACCTGAAAGCCGCGCGCGTGAGCATACGTGTGCAGGACACGCCGGTACTGGGGATCAACTCCCTGGGAGACGACCACTTCACCACGTCCGCCGGGACCGACTGCCAGCAAGACAGCTTCGATCACCGCGGTTGAGCCGTCGTAGAGCGAGGCGTTAGCGATATCCAGGTCTGTAATCTGGCAGACCATGGTTTGAAACTCGTAGATGGCTTGTAACATGCCCTGGCTGACTTCGGGCTGGTAGGGTGTATACGAAGTGACGAACTCGGAACGCCGCTGCAGGTGAGGCACAACGCTGGGTATGGCATGGTCGTAAGTACCCGCGCCGAGGAAGGAAATGGTGGTATCCAGGTTTTTATTTTTCGCAGCCGTGGCGTAGAGCACTCGTTTGAGGTCCGGCTCAGAGAGGGCTGGAGGTAGATTTAATGGGCGTCGAAGACGTACATTTTCCGGGACTGGCGATAATAACGCTTCTAAGGAGGGGAGCTCCAGGCGCGCGAGCATCGCCTCCTGGTCTTCCCGGGTATTGGGTATATAGCTCATGCAGTAACTCTCCCTTGAGCAAATAAAAAAAGGAATGTGACCTATCTTGTGCAACGAACGGTGTCAGCGTGCTCTACCGACCCTGGAGATATGCCTCATATTGTTCAGCACTCATAAGGCTGTTAAGTTCCGCCGGATTGCTCATTTTGACGACGAGCATCCATCCCTGATCATAGGGATTGTCGTTGATAAGTTCCGGTTGATCCTTGAGCGCTTCATTGGCTTGCACCACCGCGCCGCTGACAGGAGAAATAAGCTCGGAGGTTGCTTTGACCGATTCAATATCCCCGAACTTTGTCTCTTGTGAGACGCCCTGGGAAGCGTCCCAGGGTAGCTCGATATACACGATGTCGCCGAGCTGGTCCTGGGCATAGTCGGTGATACCAATTATTGCCTGGTCCCCCTCCACGCGTACCCACTCGTCAGATTTGCTGTATTTGAGGTTGTCAGGATGAATAAGGCTTGCCATGGTTGAATGTCTCCCTTCTTGGACGCGATAAATCGGGTCCCTACTTTTTGCGTTTATAAAATGGTAAAGCGACGATCTTTGCTGCCGTGCGCCGACCGCGAATATCGATCTGTACAGCCTTGCCTACCTCGGCATAGGCTGTGTCGACGTAGCCCATGCCGATATTCTTATGGACTGCCGGGCCAGGGGCGCCGCTGGTGAGGACGCCAATGGACTGATCGTTCTCAAAGATGGTATAACCGCCGCGAGGCACGCCGCGTTCAAGTAACTCGATGCCGACGAGTTTCCGTTTGGGGCCTTCCTCTTTAACTTTGAGCAAGGCGGCGCGTCCGATGAAGTCTCCTTTGTCGAATTTGATGGTCCAGCTTAGCCTGGCTTCGAGCGGGTTGATTTGCTCGGTCAGCTCATGGTCGTAGAGACACATGCTGGCCTCCAGTCGCAAGGTGTCACGCGCGCCCAATCCCGCAGGCAGCAGCCCGCGTGGTTTGCCAGCCGCCAGAAGGTCGTTCCAGAGTTTGACGACATCCGCGGGAGCGCAATACAGCTCAAAGCCATCTTCGCCGGTGTAGCCCGTGCGCGAGATAATGCAGTGTATCCCATCCACGGTGCCGGGCGCAAAGTGATAGTATGTAATGCTGGCAAGGTCAACACCTGTCAGGGGTTGCAAGATGTCCTGTGCGGCAGGCCCTTGCAGGGCCAGGAGGGCAGTGGTATCCGATTGGTTGGTGACCTGGACGCCCTGAACATTTTTTGCCTGTTGCTCTACCCACGCGAAGTCTTTCTCGATATTTCCGGCGTTGACAACCAGCATATAGTGATCGTCTGCCAGGTGATAAATAAGCAGGTCATCGATGGTATTGCCGTTGGGCAGGCAGAGTTGTGTATAGAGCGCCTGGCCAATGGCGAGCTTGGAGACATCATTGGGGACGAGATATTGCAGGAAAGCGAGTGCGCCAGGTCCTTCAACCTTAAATTCGCCCATGTGACTGACATCGAAGAGGCCTGCGCGGGTGCGTACCGCTTCGTGTTCCTCCAAAATACTGCTATATTGGACGGGCATCTCCCAGCCGCCAAACTCGACGAGGCGGGCGCCCATTGCGCGGTGCTGCTCATAAAGCGGGGTACGTTTCAGCGGGGCTGTCGTGTTGTCTTGTGCTGTCATAAACATCACTCCCTTGTGATTTTAAGGGGTACAAATATGCATGAATTAACTGATTTACTATATCAGATTTTTGGGGGTACGACAAATGACCCTGACCCCTTTGGAGTCAGGGGATTGAGAAAATGGTGCTGTTCACCTGGCTTATCCTGTAGCTTTGTACATTATTACGCTTTTGTGTCTTCCTCTGCGGAGGGACTTGTAGCTGGCGCTTGTTGCGTTTGTTGTTCTTGAGGTCGTACGATGAGGAGCGGAAGCTTCGTACCGTCAAGGACGCGTTCTGTGATGCTGCCAAGCATCCAGCGTTGTAAGCCTCCTCGTCCGTGCGTTGCTATAGCGACCAGGTCACAGCCCTTGATCTCGAATGAGCCGGTTCCTTCTCCAAGCTCTGCCATTCTGATGAGCGCATCTGCTACGTCCTCGCTCACTGCGACCGACCATGTGATCTCCAATCCAAGCACCGGCTCCAATTCGCTTTTGAGGGCATCTGCTAACTTGCTCAGGTATGTTGTGGCTTTACGCTCTGCTTGCTCTATAATGTCAGAGTTATGCTGGGCGCTCTCATCCTCACTCGGAACGACTGGCAAGTTCACCACTTGAGCGAGATGTAATGATCCCTGGGCAGGAGCGGCCAGTGCTGCGACGAGGTATGCTGCCGGGACGATTGCATACTCGGCTAATGAAGAACCATCCAACGTGACCAGAGCTCGCAGGGGATGCGCGGCGTCTAGATGCAGGCCCACAGGTTCGGGACCGTCTTCCCGCAAGACAAGCACGGGAACTGGACTATGCCGTGTGACTTTCTGAGCTACACTGCCTAATGCCCAGCGTTTGAAGCCAGTTTCTCCATGGCTGCATATGACGACCAGGTCAATGTGCTCCTTTTCTGCTACATCAAGGATAGTCTGCGCGGCTGTGCCAGTACTTGTTGTTATTTCCGTCTGGATCCCTTTCAGGGTCTCCGATTCCGCGATAATGGCAAGATACTGCTGGGCCTTTTCCAGTTCTATCTCAAGTATGTCGTCGGCAAAGAAAGGGGTTTGCGACAGGTACGACGAGTACAGGCTGAACGTGTACTCGGTTGGAATATGTGCTACTCGCAGCAATACGACTAATCCTCCAGTTGTATGTGCAATGCGTGCTGCGATAGGAAGCGCCTGTTCTGCGCGGGAGGATCCATCCAGAGGGACTAAAATCCGCTGAAGCATTGTCTTCTCCTTTTACTTAAGAAAATATATCTCCACCAAAAAGTGTATGCCGGTGCAGTCACATTGATATCACGAGGTGAAGGTGGAGACTCACATGTAACTCACAGTGGACGTGCCGCCATGATTCTTCATTCATATATTTTTATTTTTTTAATTAATAAAATAAAAAAAAA
>JBGQJX010000162.1:0-8639 GCA_041499255.1 Ktedonobacteraceae bacterium
GTGTGTCAGGCTAAACGCATTCCCGCAGGGCGGCGTTACCGCTGATGCCGCGCAATTTCATCAGCGCTACGACTTCTAGCTGGCGCACTCGTTCACGCGAGATGCCTAACTCTTTGCCCACTTCAAGCAGTGTGCGACTGCGTCCGTCGCCGATGCCGTAGCGCAGCGTAATGACCGAGCGTTCGCGAGGAGTGAGCAAGGCAAGTGCTCGATGAAGTTCCTCACCCAGCAGGTGCTGTGAGGCTGTTTCCGCGGGAGCGGGTGTTGTGCTGTCTTCCAGTGTATCGGCTAGAGAATAGCGCGCTTCATCGTCGACGGGTGCGTCTAATGACACAGGCTGCTCGATGACGCCAAGCAAATCTATGACCTCGTTCACATCGATATTACAAGCTTGAGCGATTTGTTCTGGCAGGGGATCAAGGCCGTTCTCCTGTGAAAGCTGGGCTGCGACCCGGCGAACTTTGCGCAAGCGAGTTGCAACGTGCTCGGGCAGGTGGATGAGGCGAGATTGCTCACCGGCGGCCCTGCTGACTGCCTGGCGAATCCACCATGTAGCATAGGTGCCAAAATGACAGCCGCGCTGGTAATCGAATTTCTCTGCTGCGCGCATAAGCCCGAGGTTGCCTTCCTGAATGAGATCAATGAGGGGGACGCCTGTGCTGGTATAACGGCGCGCGATAGCAATGACAAGACGAAGATTAGATTCAATGAGTTTGCGGCGGGCCAGCTCGTCGCCGGCCGCGGCACGTTGCGCCAGGTCTATCTCTTCTGCGTGAGTGAGCAAACCCAACCCACGTATATCACGCAGATAGCTCTGAAAAGCATCTTCAGCTCCTGACGCCTGGCGTACTGTGGCTCCATTCCCGCGCCGGGGATGTTCCACGCCATCTTCTAAGGTATCAACGTCACTACTTTCGTCAACAGCATCGGAAAGTAACGAGTCGCTAACCTCGGTTGAACGCGCATTCAGCGCAATAAGCGGTTCCGTAATACGCTCTGGAGTGCCTTTGACCAAGGGCATATCCAGATCCATTTCAAAACCTTGGGAAATGGCTGGGGGAAACTTTGCCACAGTCGTACTACGTGAAGTCAGCTTCGTCCTTGGGACGTCGCTGAGAGGATGAACAACTGCCATAATTCCACGCTCCCTTCGGGAAACTTGCCGACAAAATCAGCTGCCGGACTCCACCTGGCCTCGTGGTCAGCATTTACAGGCCGACTGGTACTATCTGGATAACAAACATCCATTTATTACTTACTTTAGTTCCACTCTCTTACATTTTATAAGAGAGGATTAAGGTATCACATCAGGTAATTACCTTAAATGAAGTCAGGTTCTAACCTTATCTTACGTTTGATAAGGTGAGTGACTATCAAGGCATTCTATCTATCTATATATACGTATGCACGTTAACAAAAGGGACTATTTTCTTGAGTTCATTAATTAGACGCCGTTTCTATGAACAAGCGGGTAGGTTATTATTGACCGAGATGCATATATTTGTGTCGATAGAGTCGATTTTTGGCTTGACAGATGAACATCTCAGCATGTATAGTTTGTGATAATATATTATAAAAGACTTGGAACAAGCGGAGTAGAGGGAAGCTATCTGCCAGAGAATGGGGGTCACCGGGTGCGAGCCTCCTACGGATGAGCGCCTTGAACGTGGCTTGTGAGTCGATTGTTCGAAACTGCATTGTTATGTAGTGGTAGGACGTTCCGGGGTCAGCCCGTTAACGCTGGATAGAGGATAGTTGGGCCCACAGCAGGTTGGGCGGTTCGACTATCGAAACAAGGTGGTACCACGAGTAGCGCTGCCCTCGTCCTTGCGAGATGGCAGTGTTTTTTGTCGCTTATAAGGAGTACTACAAATATGTTGCCCAACCGTTACGACTTCCGAGAGGCAGAGCCACGCTTAGCTCGCTTCTGGGAGCAAAAGAATGTCTATGGGTATGATCCTGCTGGCCCCGGCCAACACTTCACGATTGATACCCCTCCGCCAACTGTCTCAGGACAGTTGCATATCGGCCACTGCTATTCCTACACACAGGCGGATGTGATTGCTCGATACCGCAGGATGCGCGGCGATCATGTCTACTATCCTATGGGTTTCGACGATAACGGATTGCCAACGGAACGTTTTGTCGAGAAAACTATCAAACGCAAGGCGACAGAGATGGGACGCGAGGCATTCATTGCCGCCTGCCTGGAACTGACGCAGCAGACAGAGGATCGTTTTGAGCAACTCTGGCGGAGATTGAGCCTGAGTGTTGATTGGCGCTATCGCTATTCAAGCATTTCGGCAGAAGCGCGGCGGGTCGCGCAGTGGTCTTTTATCCAACTACACCAACAAGGTTTGACGTATGCGCAACTGGCGCCAACGCTCTGGTGCCCGGAATGCCAGACTGCGATCGCCCAGGCTGAAGTCAATGATGCTACATTGCCAACGCAGTTCACGACCCTGGCATTTCGTCTTTCAGACGGTGGAACCCTGCCAATTGCCACGACTCGTCCAGAATTATTACCTGCTTGCGTTGCCATCTTTGTTCACCCTGCTGACTTGCGGTATAAACATCTGCCGGGGAAAACGGCCAGCATAGACAGCGGGGCTTATATCGGCGCAGCAGCGTTGACAATTCCCATTCTGGCAGATGAATCGGCCGATCCTACCAAAGGGAGTGGCGCCGTCATGTGCTGTACATTTGGGGATTCGACCGATGTCCGCTGGTGGCATACCTATCAACTTCCTCTACGAGCTGTCATCGGGCGCGACGGACGTATGACGGAATTGGCTGGCGCGTATGCCGGGCTGCCGGTTCAAGAAGCCCGGCAGCGCATGCTTGGCTACCTGAGAGACAGCGGACAAATTCTTGGTGAGGAAACCATAGAACACGATGTTGGAACGCATGAACGCTGTGGAACTCCTGTCGAGTATCTGCACACGCGCCAGTGGTTTGTTCGTGTCCTTGATCAAAAAGAGCGATTATTGGAGGCCGGGCGCAAGATTCGCTGGCATCCCGAGCACATGCAAATCCGTTATGAGCACTGGGTTGAACACCTGCAGTGGGATTGGTGCATTTCGCGGCAGCGCTACTTTGGCGTTCCGTTTCCTGGCTGGATATGTCGCGCGTGCGGTGAGACCACGTTGGCGAAGTTAGAGCAATTGCCCATTGATCCGCAAAACACACCGCCTCCTGATTCCTGTGCCTGTGGCTCGTCCGATTTTGAGCCAGAGCCAGATGTCATGGATACCTGGATGACATCATCCTGTTCACCAATGATTATCGGACACTGGCCAGACGATACAAACTGGTTTGCGCGGCACTTTCCAGCCAATTTGCGACCCCAGGCGCACGATATTATTCGCACATGGGCATTTTATACGATTGTCAAATCGCTGTATCACACCGGCGAGATACCCTGGCGAGAGATCATGATCTCAGGGCATGGTCTTTCTGCGGACCGGCGAAAGATTTCCAAGTCGCAGGTGCATCGCGAGGTTGGGCCAATGGAGGTTATTGAAAAGGAGTCTGCCGACGCACTGCGCTACTGGGCGACAACGGGGCGCACCGGTGCGGATAGCCCGCTTAGCCCAGAGTTGATAGCCAACGGTCGTCGCCTGGTTACGAAATTATGGAATGCCAGTCGTTTTGCCGAGGGCAGGTTGGGCGACTTTACCAACGAGACTCAACCCGCGGAACTGCTGCCGGCAGATCGCTGGTTGCTCTCGCGACTGGCACGAACGATAGTTGCTTCGACGACTGAACTGGAGCGGTATGAATATGCCTCTTCTCGGGCAGAAGTCGAACGCTTTTTCTGGTCAGACCTGTGCGATAACTACCTGGAACTGGCGAAAGCTCGCCTTTATGGTGAAGCAAAACAGGAGCGATATGCTGCGCAGTGGACGCTCTATCAGGCGCTTTTGAGTGTACTGAAAATGCTGGCGCCGCATCTACCGTATATAACGGAAGAGATATACCAGGGACTTTTTCGCCAATGGGACGGCGCTACCTCTATTCACCTGTCGGAATGGCCGTTGGAGCATTCAGAATGGATCGATAGAGAGGCCGAGAACATTGGGGAGAAAATTTTGGAACTGCTGCGCCAGGTTCGTCGCTATAAAGCTGAACGTGGGTTATCCGTCGGCGCGGAGCTGAAGGATTTGCACATACGCAGCGGATTGTCTCCTGCGCAACGTGCTGCTTTTGAAATGGCCATGGTCGATTTGAAGAGTGCAACGCGGGCCAGGGGGATAGTTATGGCTGAGGCTGATGATTTGGCATTGCATGGCGATGAGTTAGCGATAGAGGTGTAACAGGCATATAGGGGCGCTTTATCCCTCATTGCGCCCCTATTACCTTATTGAGATGCCGGCTATGACAAGTCCTAAGAGCAATAAGATGGAACCTGTAAAATAATTTGTCAACGTGCCGCTCGGATAAACAATAGCCTCCAGAATAAGCGCAAGAAATGCAACCAGTGTCGCTCCAATAATCCACACAATACGCTGCCACCAGCGTAAACTCGTCACCCGTTTCCGGATACGGAATAAAAAAACGATACTCACTATAACCAGGATAAGTGTGAGAAGAAACCCTGCGAGGCCGACGATGGTGCCTGTTACAAAAGTTGTGAGTATTCCGAGCAGACCGAAGATCGTTATGACGATACCAATAAAGTAGAGAACGCCGCTGAATATCCCTATACCTGGACGCGCAATCCCTTGTGTGGACGGAAAAGTTGGTGGCGTTTCCTGGTTATATTCTAATGAGGATGGTAGAAGAGGAACAGAAGGCAATACATGATGCCCATTGAGAGGCGGCGGAGGTGGCGCTTTGTACTCTTCTTGCTCCAGCGCAATTTCTCTCATATTCAGCGCGGCGCCGCATTGTTCACAATAGCCACTGGCGTTCACATTTTCGAAGCCGCACTGGGGGCAGCGCATGTTCTTATTCCTCTCAGAGAAAAACCCGGGTTTCCGTTCCGTAATATAGCACGGCAGAAAGAACATTGGCAAATTATCGGATATCTTTCAGTCGGAAGAGTGAACCGGGAAACACGAGTTTTTTTCTTAACCCGACTGGCATGTATTTGAGCGAATCTTCATGATTTCTTAACAGGTTATCAACCATACTATCACCTGAAGCGACTATTATACTTATGGGGGATGAATGTTCCAGGGGGAGATGCCTTGGGGGAGGCATCTGATGTCTATATACGATCCTTTCTAGTATATAGCATGGAACATGTACCGTATAAAAGTTCTGCGGGAAGTAACGCCTGTGGACAGAATACTCGCTGGCTGGATGGCCATCAGTGAGTTTTGGATGAAGCAGGAACTAAACCAGAGCCAGAACGGCTCTGGTTTTAGGGAACGGCGTACCTGGCAACTCAGCACACGGATTTTCCCTGGGGAACGCAAGGAGAGCAGCAATGCTCTCCTTGTTTGTTAAGTTTCCTCGTTGATACCCATTGTTTCCAGAGTTCTTTTGAGGTGCATGAGGCCCAGGCGCAAGCGGGCCTTCACGGTGCCAAGGGGTATCTGGCAGCCTTCGGCGATCTCAGTATGTGTCCATCCCTGGAAATAGGCCAGTTCAATGACCATGCGTTGTTCTGTGGGAATATGCATCAACGCGGCACGTACCTGCGCGCTTTGCACTGAGTGCCATACCTCGTCCCACACATCAGGAAAGATAGCATGCTCATCTACATCCACGTCTTCCAACGTCGCGGCCTTCAAGGCAGAGCGACGACGCACATTGCGTAGATAGTCAATCGCGCGGTGATGTACAATAGAAATAAGCCAGCCCCGTACGGCCCCTGATTGTGGTGAGTACGAGATGGCGCGCCTCCAAACAGAGAGAAATGCGTCTTGTACGAGATCTTCAGCAATATGGTGATCAGCGACCATGCGGTAAGCCAGCGAATAGAAGATACGACTGTAACGTTGATAGAGAGGTTCCATAGCCCACACTGCTCCGTCTGCAATGGCGTGGATGAGGGTTTCGTCACTTGGTTCATTAACAGGTTGAGAAACACGCTGACTGATAGGATTGGGATCATTGGGGTTATCCATCTATCGAAACCTTCTCTTCTATTCCTTCTTACTAGACTACGTCGAGAAAGATCGATTAGATCAATGCAGTCACTTCATGAATCTCGTGAGAAGTCAATACAAAAGCGAGGATAGAGACAGAAATGCAAGAGTACACTTTTCCAGGTTGGTATCCGGTGCAGATTCGTTTTCGCGACCTTGATCCACTGGCGCACGTGAACAACACTGTTTACTTTATCTATTTCGAGGAGGCAAGGAGCCATTATTTCGATCAACTCAGGCCATGGTTGGAACAGTGGCCTTCGAAACAGGAACACCAGCACCAGGAGGAAGTTGATGAGCAGCATAATCCGCGAATTCAGACAGGGCCACGCGGATCGCACTATGGCATGCTTGTCAAAGAAATCACGTGTACCTTTAAACTACCTCTGATCCACTCCGATACAGCCGAGGTTGGCGTAAGCGTCAGTCATGTTGGGCGTACCAGTTTCATTATGGAGCATCAGATCCGTGATGTGCAGGATCATGAGCGGATTTTTGCCACTGGCCGTTCTATCATGGTGTGGTGTAATTATTACACTGGTCGCCCTTATCCGGTGCCTCCCTCACTACGTCATGCCTTTGAACAATTGGAAGGTCGAGAGTTTCCCATGGTGGAGAAGTAAATGGTCCTTTTAGAAAGGCTCCCAGAGTGCCCTCACAAGGGCGCTCTGGGAGCCTTTCTACGTATTTTGACAACCAGGCGGCGATGTATCATGTATGTAACAAGATTAGCATCAAGGGCGTGTATAAAGTGTATAATATATAAAAAGAATGAATTTCGTAGCCACTCACGGTTAAGAGAACCGTCCCATCGAAGGACCTTTACATGAAAATTGCGCAAATAGCTCCCCCATGGTTAACCATTCCACCTAAAAACTACGGGGGGACGGAAGCTGTCATTTACAATCTCGTCGAGGAACAGGTATTACAGGGGCACGACGTAACCTTATTTGCTCCCGGTGATGCTAAAACCTCGGCAAAGCTTATCTCGTTTTTCCCTCAATCTCTTATTGAAGAGGGCGTGCCCTGGTTGGGCCACCTCAAAGCATACTATCACCTGCATAAAGCGGCAGAATATATCAGGCAGCACGAGTTCGATATTGTGCATACACACCTCTCTTCAAGCGCTGATATGTACCTATTCCCCCTCCTCGCGTCGCTTAGCACTCCGCATGTCACAACCTTGCATAGCCGCTTCCCTTTTGACCGGGTGCAGTCCTGGACGGGGAAAGCTGATGATTTGTACATGGAGTGGGCGGCTTCACAGCCTATGGTCGCGATAAGCGAGAGCGCTCGCGCGGAGGTACAATACGACCTCAATTTTGTTGGAATTGTTCACCATGGGTTGCCTCTGCATCAATATGTCCCAACAACAAAGAAGCGGGGTGATTTTTTTGTGTGGTTGGGGCGTTTTGTCGCTGAGAAGGGGACGCACCTGGCGATTGAAGCAGCGAAGAGGGCTGGCGTAAAAATTGTGCTTGCCGGTACCATTGATCGCCACCAGCATGATTCGGTCAACTACTTCAATGATCAGATCAAGCCGCTTATAGATAACGTCCAGGTGAGGTATATTGGGCCGGTTAATATGAGAGAGAAGATCAGCTTGCTTAGTCGGGCTCTTGGCTTTCTAAATCCTATCGTGTGGGAGGAACCGTTTGGTATGGTGATGATCGAGGCAATGGCGCAGGGCTGTCCGGTCATTTCTTTTGCGCGTGGTGCGGCGCCGGAAATAATTGTGCACCGTAAAACGGGTTTTCTGGTAAATAATGTCAATGAAATGGTGCGTTTCATTCCGCGTATCGCGGAGATTAATCGAGAAGTAACGCGCTTGCATGTGGAGCGCAATTTCTCTGCGGGGGTGATGGCCGAGAAGTACACGAAAATATACAACAAGGTCATTAAAACCGCTAAGGGGGTACCGGCTCGTCCATTTTCGGATGCCGTACTGACTAAGCAAATCAAGCCCATTGAAGCTGTACCGCCTGCTGTTAAAAAAGTCGTGCCTGCTCAGGCTGCTCAGGCTGCCAGGGTAGTGGCGGAAGCGAATAATATGAACTGACGCGCTGGTAGAGCGCCTGGCAAATTCCGGGAGAATGAACCTCAAATGGGCAATGGCAGAAGACATAGAGCGTCATACCTTGTTGTAACCAGCGAGCCAGGTGTTGTGCCCAGAAATCCAGCAGAGGTTCATTCTCCTCCATACGGGGATGACCAATGTAGCGCACAAAGGCGAAATCAGCGGTGGTGGATAGTTCAACTGGCAAGTCAGGCTTGCGCTCGCGAGCCTGGAGCACCTGTTTCTCTTCGGCGGTGCCGATGCGAATTGGCCGGCTATCCATGATTACTCGCGCTACATTGTAGCGGCGCAAGAGTGTGTTCAATTCTGCTGAATGAGGCTCAGTGAAAAATTTAGGATGGCGCACCTCGACCGCCAGCCGCAGCTCTTGTGGCCAGAAATCCAGGAAAGCCTGTAACTGTGTTAATTGGGCTGGCGAAAAGCCGGGAGGAAGCTGGAGAAACATCGGTCCCAGGCGTTCGTCA
>JBGQJX010000163.1:0-8611 GCA_041499255.1 Ktedonobacteraceae bacterium
TGACTGGATGGGGTTCACCCCGGGCCAGCCAGTTTATTCCTGACCTGATCGCTGCAATGAAATAGGAGCATTTTTCATGACCACACATGCATGGTGGCGCCGAACGGCCACCGGCGTCGCCTCGACACTTCTCATTGTACTCCTTTTGCTCACAGCCTGTGATATACCAGGTGGGATAACGGGCAATGGAGGAACATCGACAGCAACCCCGCGCGACCCTGCTAAAGCTACACAAACTGTCATTTCAAAGAATGATATCTGTCCCGATCTGAGCGGCTACCCTACTACGGGGGTTTACTGCTACACGCCGCATCAATTCCGGGTTGCCTACGGCGTCGAAGCGCTTTTTGAGAAGGGCTTCACAGGCAAAGGGCAAACGGTGGTGGATATCGTGTCTTTTGGTAGCCCGACGCTACAACAGGACATGGATGTCTACGATAAGCAGTTTGGTTTGCCACCGATCACTATTCAAATCATTAACCCACTTGGTACGAAACCGTTTGACCCGAGCAATAAGGACATGGCCGGGTGGGCGGGTGAAACAACCCTGGATGTGCAAATTATTCATGCGATCGCTCCCGACGCGGGGATTGTCGTGCTGACCAGCCCTGTCTCTGAGACTGAGGGGACCATAGGTCTCCCTGAATTTCGCCAATTGGAGCAGTATGTTATAGATCATCATCTTGGTTCTATTATCTCGCAGAGCTGGGGCGCCTCTGAAGTTACGCTGAAAGATGCCGCTGGAAGGCAAGAGCTACAGAAATGGGACGCGTTTTTCCAGAAAGCGACGACGCAACAAGGGATCACGTTCTTTTCTTCTTCCGGTGATAATGGCGCAACCGACTTTATTGATTTGCAAGCGACAAAACTTTCACCAAAAGCCACGACAAGCTTCCCTGCCGATGAGCCATGGGTGACGAGCGTGGGTGGTACGACAGCGATACGGAATGGGAACGGGATAGGGGAACAGGTCTGGAATAGCGAAGGGGGTGGAAGTGGAGGAGGTTTCAGTGATTTCTTCGTTGAGCCTTCCTTCCAAAAAACGCTGCCGTCAGCGGTACAAAGCGAGTTACAGAATCGCCGGGGCGTGCCCGATATCGCGGGCGATGCTGATCCTCTTACCGGGTTGGTCATGTACCAGGACGGATCCTGGGGTCTGGCAGGGGGGACGAGCGCAAGCGCACCACTGTGGGCGGCTTTGATCGCTATTGCCAACCAGATGGCGGGCCATTCTCTGGGTTTCATTAATCCAGCGCTCTATACACTGGCGATGAGCAGCCATTATGCGCAGGACTTCCACGATATTACGGTTGGCAATAATGATGTGAACTATAAAGGGGTGGAAGTACCCGGTTATCCAGCGGTGAAGGGATGGGACCCTGTCACAGGATTGGGTACTCCCAATGCCGGGCAGCTATTGCCAGATCTGATCGCAACTTTGAAACAGTAACTCAGACTAATCCTCTGCTGACGCACAATTCTGCGTTCAGGATGGAACCGCCAGCGGCTCCCCGGATCGTGTTGTGGCCGAGCAGGGCAAATTTATAGCTTAAGATGGGACAGCGGCGTAACCTGCCGATGGTCACGGTCATGCCGCGTCCTGTATCGCGGTCACGCAAGGTCTGTGGCCGGTCTGGTTCTTTGCGATAGGACAGCGCGCGTTCAGGCGCGCTGGGCAAATGCAAGCGCTGCGCTTCAGGCTGGTAGTTCTCCCAGGCTGCGATGACTTCTTCGGGTTCCGTGTCGCGCCCTAATTCGATGCTGGCGCACTCCAAATGTCCCTCGCGTGTCGCAACACGGTTACATTGAGCGCTGACTATCATGGGAGCATTGGTAAATCCGGGGCCTTCTTCCCAGCGCCCAAGCATCTTCAGCGTTTCTGCCTGCATTTTTTCCTCTTCTCCGCTGATGTAGGGGATTGCATTATCCAGTATGTCGTAGGAAGGCAAGCCGGGATAGCCTGCTCCTGAAATGGCCTGCAAGGTCGTTACCATCACTTTACGCACACCAAAGGCTTCTTGCAAGGGCTTGAGGGCCATCACCAGGGGGGTAGCGGAGCAATTAGCGTTGGTGACAATGCAGCCGGACCAGTGGCGTAGTTTACGTTGCTGTACTATGGCCGCGGCATGATCGGCATTGACTTCCGGGATGAGCAGTGGCACGTCAGCAGCCATACGATGATTTTTGGCGTTACTGAAGACGGCCACGCCCGCACGAGCGAAGTCTTCTTCAATGTCGCCTGCGACCTCTGCCGGGAGAGCCGAAAAGACGATTTTGACGCCGGGAAGTGACGCGGGATTACTGGTCACGACGGATAAGCTGCCAGCCGCAGCCGGCATTTCACTACCTGGGAGGCGCCAGCGCGTGACTTCCGCGTAGGGACGCCCAACGCTGCGTTCGGAAGCGCCAAGGCCAACCAGTTCAAACCAGGGGTGCCCTTGCAGCAGTTCGATAAAACGCTGTCCAACCATTCCGGTCGCGCCCAGTACGGCGACGGGGATGCGAGTTTGTTTATTCATGAATGATGCTTCCTTCTATCCCGTCACGAAGTGACACGGTACTACCAAATGAATTCTTCGCTAACCCGTTGTGCATGTTTTTCTGGGGCCTCATCGCTACGCTCTTCGCAAAGATTTTTTTGTGAGATTGCGGATTTGACAGACACAGTCTGCCAAATCCGCAATCTCACAAAAAAGATTTCTACAAGGCGCCGCGTCTCTTTTCGGAGGCTGTGGCAGGATGACGTACCAATGGTATGACGGGCGCGATTAAATCACGGTGCAAGCTGCGTAGGGCACGTTCGCTGTCGGCATCTTCTACGATCAGTGTGATACCCAGTTCTGATGCGCCCTGCGTGATGACAGGGATACGCTCGCGAGCGAGGGCAGTTATCGCGCGCGCCGGGCTCATGGGGTCAACGGTGAAGCCCGAGCCGATACATGCACAGGCAGCCAGCCCGTTGCGAAATCTCACACGCCAGGCACTCATATCCATATCCTGCTGTAACAGCGTTACGACGGATTTGGCGGCAGATTCTTCAACCACAAAGGAAAGGTGATGGCCAGACGATGAACAGATAGCAGCAGGCGCAGCGCCGGCGCGAGCCGCCAGAGCAAAGACCTGGCCTGCATTCTCTGGCGCTCCAAACAAGTCAGTGCTTTCAACGGTAATTAACGAAAGGTGACGGCGCACAGTGATCGCCGCGGCCCCGCTCTTATGCCGTCCCTCCGGCCCGACAAGCGTGCCGCGTAAAGCTGGACGAAAGGTATTGCGCACACGCACGGGAATGTTACGGTGAGCGATGGGAATGAGCGTACGTGGGTGCAACACTTTTGCCCCAAACCACGAGAGACGCGCCGCTTCGGCATACGAAAGCGACGTCAGCAGGCGGGTATTCATGACCTGCCGTGGATCAGCGGTCAGCACGCCATCCACGTCGGTATAGATGGTAATCTCTACGCAATCAAGGGCCGCGCCGATGACGCTGGCCGAGTAGTCTGAACCATTGCGCCCAAGAGTCGTCGCACGTCCTGATAGTGTGCGTCCAATAAAACCGGCTGCAACTGGCACAATCTGTCGATTGAGCAAGGGAGAGATAATGGCCTGCGCATTTCTGCGGGTCTCTTCAGGTAAGGGATCAGCGCCGACCGCGACACCAAATGCCTGTGTATTGCCAGGAAGAACTGGATGATCTGTGATAATAACTTCTTCCCGCACGGGGGCTGCTGGCAAGCCAAGATCAGACACAGATGTCGCTAGAAGCAACACAGAAAGGCGTTCGCCCCAGGCAGCAACAGCAGCGGTGGCCAGGGGAAGTATGTTTCTTGCTTCTGGGGTGCCATTTTGAGATGATATTGATTCCGCCGTTTGGCGCAAGGTAGCTATGTCATGTTCCAGCGAGACAAAAGCTTGCTCCAGTTGTTGTAACAGGATGTTTCGTCGCTCGCTGTCGTGAATAGCTTTATCTGCCGCGTCGAGATGTTTCTGTTTTAATGATTTGAGTTCGTGTTGGGATGATTCCAGTTCACCGGTACATACCAGTGTTGCGATGCGCAGCAACTGGTCGGTTACTTTCGCCATGGCGGAGACGACTACGATAGGAAAAGCCTCTTCGGGGTTGTGGAAGGTATTGACGATTATCTGTGCTACACGGCGAATACGTTCGCCGTTACCTACGGAGGTTCCTCCAAATTTTAGGATTTGTAATTGCGATTTCATATGTCACCAACGGTTGTTGTAAGGGCACTGGTTTGCTGGCCCTGATATGTGATTGCGATGTTACATTACTTGAGGTGTATGTTTTTTTGCGGCCTCATCGCTACGCTCTTCGCAAGATTTTTTTTTGTGAAGATGCAGATTTGACAGACTGCGTCTGTCAAATCTGCATCTTCTCATGTAAGTGATTTGCTTCTCCTCAAATCTGCATCTTCTCATGTAAGTGATTTGCTTCTCCTCAAATCTGCATCTTCTCATGTAAGTGATTTGCTTCTCCTCAAATCTGCATCTTCACAAGTGAATGTTTTGCTTCTTCTCAAATCTGCATCTTCTCATGTGAGTGATTTGCTTCTTCTCAAATCTGCATCTTCACATGTAAGTGATTTGCTTCTCCTCAAATCTGCATCTTCACAAAAATGGGGAGTTATGCGTTTGCTGGTTCGCCAGCTTCGATGGTTGCTGCTTTGAGGGCCTGGTCAAGGTCATCAATCAGGTCTTCCACTGTTTCGAGTCCGATGGACAGGCGCACGAAGTCGGAGGTTACACCGGTCTCAAACTGTTCATCGGGCGCCAACTGCGAATGGGTGGTGCTGGCGGGATGAATGATGAGAGACTTGGCGTCACCGACATTGGCCAGGTGTGAGAACAACTCAACGTGGCGAATGAGCTGTTTGCCGGCCTCTAAGCCGCCCTTGATGCCAAAGCCAAGGATGGCTCCGTAGCCATGTGTGTGATACCTGGCGGCGAGCTCGTGCTGGGGATGGCTTGCAAGTCCTGGATAGCTTACCCAGTTTACAGAAGGATGGCCCTCTAAGAATTCGGCGACGCGCTGCGCATTTTTGCTATGGCGTTCCATGCGCAGTGGCAGTGTTTCCAACCCTTGTAGGAAGAGCCAGGAATTGAGGGGAGCGATCGCGGGACCAAGGTCGCGCAGCAGTTGCACGCGTGCTTTGATGATATAAGCCAGCGGCCCAAGGGCCTCAACGTAGCGCAGCCCATGATAGGAGGGATCCGGCTCGGTAAATGATGGGAAACGCCCGTTTGTCCAGTCAAATTTGCCACTATCGACGATGACGCCGCCAATAGATGTACCATGACCGCCGATAAATTTGGTGGCCGAGTGAATAACGACATCAGCGCCATGCTTGAGCGGCTGTACCAGGTATGGAGTGGGCAGCGTGTTGTCGAGAATCAATGGAACCCCGTACTCGTGAACGACATTGGCTACAGCGCTAATATCCAGGGTATCAAGACGTGGATTGCCAACGGTCTCGGCAAAAACGGCCTTCGTTTTATCATTGATTGCTGCGCGGAAGTTTTCAGGGTTGCGGCTATCCACGAAACGGACAGTGATACCGAGTTTGGGAAGAGTGTAGTGGAAAAGATTATAGGTTCCACCATAGAGACTGGCGGATGAGACAATTTCATCACCTGCCTCAGCTACGTTCAAAATTGCCAGTGCTTCAGCAGATTGGCCGGAAGCAGTTGCTAGCGCTCCAACGCCTCCTTCAAGAGCAGCTATGCGTCGCTCAAAGGCATCCTGGGTGGGATTCATGATGCGCGTATAGATATTCCCAAACTGTTTCAAACCAAAGAGATTGGCGGCGTGCTCCGGGCTATCAAAGACGTACGATGAGGTCTGATAGATGGGAACCGCGCGAGCATTTGTCGCGCTATCTGCCGTCTCCTGGCCTGCGTGAAGAGACAATGTTTCAAATCCGTAGCTGCGATTGCTGTTAAGTGCCATAGGTCTGGTTTACTCCTTCAAGTATGATAAGTGTACAAGTTGACATGTCATTACATGTTAAGGGCGTTGGTCATCTGTTCCCACTCTTTCAGGAAAGCATCATGACCGTGTGGTGAATCGAGTTCCACGTAGGTGGAATTGCCTCCAAGCGTTCTCAGCTTGTCGGCCAACCAGCGAACGCGGGCCGCTGGGAAGAGAAAATCGGAACGAATACCGATAAAGAGGGCTTTACTGTGCAGACGGCGCAGCGCGGCCTCTAGCGAAGGGTAGCCTTCGCTGACGTCATACAAATCCATCGCGCGACTAATATACAGGTAGCTATTGGCGTCGAAGCGTCTCACCAAAGCTTCGCCCTGATAATAGAGGTAGTTCTCCACATCAAAGCGCTCACCGAGATCGACCGAACGGCCTGGTGTGGGGATAGCGGAGTTCTGCGCCAGTTTCCTGGCAAAGCGCATCTCCATGCCTTCTTCACTCTGGTAGGTGATCATTGCCAGCATTCTGGCTATCGAGAGGCCGGCCTCCGGCCCCTGTCCAGGAAGGTAATGTCCGTTCTGCCAGAGCGGATCAAGCATGATAGCCTGGCGCCCCACTTCACTGAAGGAGACGGCCTGCGCTGTCAAGGCCCCGGTCGCTGCTACCACGGCGACTTTCTGCACCAGTTCAGGATATGAGACTGCCCACTCAAGAGCCTGCTGCCCACCAATAGATCCTCCGGCAACCATCGCTAATTGACGTATTCCCATATGTTCGATAAGAATACGCTGCGCACGCACCATATCTCTTATGGTAATCACAGGGAAGCGCATCCCGTAGGGCCTGCCGGTGCTGGTATCGATAGAAGATGGCCCGGTACTGCCATAACAACCACCCAGGACGTTTGAACAGATGACAAAGTACTGCGAGGTGTCGAAAGGTCGTCCAGGGCCAATTAAGGGATTCCACCACGCTTTCTTCGGGTCATCCATGTGCTGAGGATCGTGGGCATGTGAATTGCCTGTAAGCGCATGTGTTATCAGGATGGCGTTATTTCCCTCCGCGTTGAGGGTTCCCCACGTCTCATATGCTAATGTGACGGGGCCAAGATGCCCACCACGCTGCAGTGGTAAGGTATCGAAGGTATAAGTGAACACGGGGTTTACAGAAGCAAGATGATTACTGCCTGCAACGCGTTGTTCAAGTTGTGCCACCATTGCACCCTCCTTTCCTGAAAATGAGTATAAAAAAGCCTCGACCCTTTCTTGCTGACAGGGGCGAGGGTATAAAAGTTTCGCGGTACCACCCTGATTTGCTGATACCTCACAGTATCAGCCTCTGTAAGTGCTGGAGATATGTGTATAAACGTGCGCAGATTTGTCGCACTTGTCGCACTTGTTGCATTTGTTTCACATGTTTCACATGTGTATATTCCACAGCACTCTGACCTGTAACGGGGCCAACCGGCTCAGCCTACCTCATTTATGAAGTTTACCAAAATAATCCGGATATCGATACATGCACGGAGGGCCGATAAATCGGCGGTGGGCGCGATAAATCGGCCCCTACGGATGTTCCAGGTATCTTGTTAACGATCATTAGGGAGTTCAACTTGCAACTCAGAGGCCATTTTCAACACTGGTGTGGCGTCGACTTCTCATCATCGTCGACTCTCTGTAGCCGTCCATGGCGTTTACTCGTCCTCTTCATAGCCGTTAATGTTAACTTGACTGGTAAAGTACACTATGCGCAGCCTACAAAAAAACCCCTGCAATTCAGGGGTCAGCTTCATTGGCTATTCCCCTCATCTTGCGGAATGCTCCGCCGGAATTGGCACCCTTCCTGCGGCATTGCAGGGGGGTTGCCGGGCTTCATAGGGCCGTTTCCCTCAACCTCTCTTGATGAGAGCAGAATTAACTGCGCATATTCAGTTGTAATGGTACTTCTTATTTGTTAGTAAGTATACAGAAGAACTTGAAGGAATGTCAAGGGAAAAACAAAGGAGTTACAAATGCCAATGGATATTCGATGTGGGTAGCCATTGGCATTTGTGTAAAGACTGTTGTTGTTTGATGGCTCTTAGTATGCCTGAACCTGTGAGGGTTGTCCAAACATGATACGCCCACGACGACCATGCTGTCCAAAGAGCAGGTATAGCAAAGGTCCGATGAAGGGTGTTGACCAGATGACCAGCAGCCAGAGTATAGTACCAACAGGAGAATGCTCATCTTCAAGAACAAAAACGGTCTCTATAATATGGCCAATCACCGGTATAAACACAATTACCAAGAACAGTAAAGAATTAGCTAAACAACCACGATTTCCTGACATAATAGATCTCCTCGATGGGAAGTGCTAAGCCTTCAATTGAAAGCGTTGAACTTTCAGGCAAATGGGCCAGGTTCAACGCTATTTTTTTATTCGTTTCACTGTTTATTTTACGGATGAAGGGCTATGTGTGTTGCATAGGAAGAGTGTCTTGCATGTCAGGTAGCTAACGCAATGTGTGTGTTTTCCTATGGCCTCATCGCTACGCTCTTCGCAATAATTTTTTTTGTGGATTTGCGGATGTGGGGGTGTGGGGGGGGCCCGGGCGCAAAAAAACAAATTAAGGTTGGGGGGAGTGGGGTGTGGTTTTTTGGGGGATTGGGGGTTTAATTTTGAAAAGGGGAA
>JBGQJX010000164.1:0-8588 GCA_041499255.1 Ktedonobacteraceae bacterium
GCCCTGAACAAAGTTCCCATGCTCCGCAAGGGAGTCGGCGCCTCAGTGTTGCAGAGCAGCGCAAGCGAGGCTGAAACCCTCTCATAAATCCCTTGGCCGCGTACCAGTAAAGAGGGTTGAGCAAACCATGCCCATGGTTTGCTCAACCCTCGTTACTGGTACGCGGTCAAGGGACTTATGAGAGGGTTTCAGCCTCGCTTGCGCTGCTCTGCAACGCTGAGGCGCCGACTCCCTTGCGGAGCATGGGAACTTTGTTCAGGGCTTCCCAGGGAGCGTCGATGTCAGTGCGGCCAAAATGACCGAAAGCGGCCGTCGGCTGGTAGATGGGGCGCCGGAGATTCAGCGACTGGATGATGCCAGCCGGGCGTAAATCGAAATGCTCGTTGATCAAGCGCAGAATTTCATCGTCGGAGATTTTGCCCGTACCAAATGTCTCGACAAAAATGGATAAAGGACGAGCTACGCCGATGGCATAAGCTACTTGAAGTTCCAGGCGATCAGCCAGCCCGGCCGCCACGATATTTTTCGCGATGTGGCGCGCTGCGTAGGCGGCAGAGCGATCAACTTTGGTCGGGTCTTTTCCGCTAAAGGCACCACCGCCATGACGAGCCATACCTCCATAGGTATCTACGATAATCTTGCGGCCAGTGAGACCGGCATCTCCCATGGGGCCTCCGGTGACGAAGCGGCCAGTGGGGTTGACTAAAAATTTCGTAGCGCTATCCAGCAAATCTTCGGATATCACGGGTTTGATAATATGATCGATGACATCCTGGCGAATCTGTTCCTGGTCGATGTAACTGGCGTGCTGAGTTGAGACAACAACGGTGTCAACGCGTTTCGGGCGACCATATTCATATTGGACGGTGACCTGGCTTTTGCCATCAGGACGCAGGTAGGCCATTGGGCCGCTGCCGCCCCACGATTTGCGGCGCACCAGCGAGAGTTGTCGGGTAAGGCGATGGGCAAGGTTGATGGTCAAAGGCATATATTCGGGGGTTTCGTTACAGGCAAAGCCAATCATCATGCCCTGGTCACCCGCGCCGATCTGCTCTAACTCATCATCGCTCAAGTGAGCAACGCCTCTCTTGGCCTCTACTGAACGGCTGACACCCAAGTCGATATCAGGAGACTGCTTCCCAATTGAGGTCACGACTCCACATGTACGATAATCAAAACCATAGTCTGCGCTGATATAGCCCACCTGCTCAATGGTTTTACGTACAACTGCAGGCATGTCGATCCAGGCAGAAGTAGTAATCTCACCTGCAACGAGTACGAGCCCCGTAGTAGTAGCAGCCTCGCAAGCTACCCGAGCCACGGGGTCCTGGGCTAAAATGGCGTCGAGTATGCTATCTGAAATCTGGTCACAGAGTTTGTCGGGATGTCCTTCGGTCACCGATTCACTGGTGAAAAAGGATTTTGGACTTTTCATGAAATTGCTCAAAGCGGCTTTCCTCCTTTTGGAATATGTTGAACTGGTTGTATATACACGGGAATGAAATTTTCGGGGCGCTAGATACAAAAAACCCCTGAGATCTCAGGGGTTTAAGAGTAAATGCTTATTCCCCTCATCTTGCGGAAATGTTCCGCCGGAATTGGCACCCTTCCTGCTTTCGCAGGGGGGTTGCCGGGCTTCATCGGGCCGTTTCCCTCCACCTCTCTTGATGAGAGCAGTTGTTACTGCATATATTTGATTGTGTAAGTACGTCTCTCACAGTATACTGAGCAAATACAAGCGATGTCAAGACCCTTACGTGCCGGATTCCCACGAATTGAGGTACTCGTCTTGCTCGGTTGTGAGAGTATCGATACGCACGCCCATTGCGTGAAGCTTGAGGCGAGCAATCTCCTTATCCAGGTCCGCAGGGAGAGTGTAGACTCGAGGCTGCAATTCACGTGCATGGGCAAGCATGTATTCAGAACCCAGTGCTTGATTGGCAAAACTCATATCCATGACACTGGCAGGATGACCTTCCGCGGCTGACAGGTTAACGAGGCGACCCTCAGCCAGCAGGTGGACACGGCGTCCATCGGCGTAGGTGTACTCGTCGACAAAATCGCGAAAACGGCGCTTGCCACCCGTAGCAAGCTTTTCTAAGGCCGGGATGTTAATCTCGTCATTAAAATGACCGGAGTTGGCAATCAGAGCGCCGTCTTTCATACGAGCCAGGTGTTGTTCATCAATGACGTTGACATTGCCGGTCACGGTAATGAAAATGTCGCCGAGAGCAGCAGCTTCGAGAGAAGGCATGACTCGGTAGCCATCCATAACTGCTTCCAATGCGCGCGTGGGATCTACTTCAGTGACGATGACATTGGCGCCCATGCCATGCGCACGAGAGGCAACACCACGGCCACACCAGCCATAACCAAGTACGACAAAGGTGCGGCCAGCCAGGAGGATATTGGTTGAGCGCACAATCGCGTCAAGCGAACTCTGCCCCGTGCCGTAGCGATTATCGAACATGTGCTTGGTATCGGATTCGTTGACGGCCAGAACTGGGAAACGCAGGACGCCTTTTTTCTCCATACTTTTTAGTCGAATGACGCCTGTAGTGGTCTCTTCCATTCCCCCAATGATATCGGGTATAAGCTCAGTGCGAGTGGTATGAATGGTCGAAACGAGATCGCAGCCATCATCCATAGTCATGTTGGGCTTATGGTCAAGGACGGTATTGATATGGCGATAATAGGTATTTTCATCTTCACCCTTAATAGCATAGGTGGGAATACCATACTCGCTCACCAGTGCAGCGGCGACATCGTCTTGCGTTGAAAGAGGGTTGGAGGCACAGAGCACGAGATCAGCTCCGCCTGCTTTCAGGGTGATAGCCAGGTTAGCCGTCTCTGTTGTAATATGCAGGCAACCCGACATACGCACGCCTTTCAGAGGCAAATCTTTGGCAAAGCGCTCCCGCAAAAGGCGTAGCACAGGCATATCTTTTGCTGCCCATTCAATGCGGTCCTTACCGCGAGCAGCCAGTGAGATGTCTTTGACATCTCCACGAAAGGAAGTAGTCATAACATTGTCATTCCTTTATCGAGGAGCAATAAATTATCTCCCCATAGTATTTCGCCAATCAGGGTCGAAATGTGAACAATCAACCAGGGCTTGATAGCGGGCAGTGATATCATCCATCGTCAAGGTACGCAAACGACCGATACTGAAGTCTTCGCAGACATATGAGCCGATGATATTGCCATGGACTACACCGCATTTGATATCGTCAATAGAGTAGCGACCATCAGAGGCGGGCTGAACAATTGAGAGATAGCCAAGCAAACCACCCGCGAAAGCGTCACCTGCGCCGGTGGGATCAATGACCTCCTCAAGAGGGTAAGAGGGTGCGCTAAAGTAAGTACCATCAGCCCCAAAGAGGAGCGCGCCATAACTTCCCTGCTTTACGATGACATATTGCAGGCCCATCTTCAGGAGTTGACGCACTCCTGCTACTATGCTGGGCTGATTAGTATACTGGCGAATCTCTTCTTCGCTCATCAAGAGGATGTCAACACGTTTGATGACTTCGGTTAATTGAGCACGCGCAGTCATAATCCACAATTCCATAGTATCGAGCACCTTCAAACGGGCATCAGGCATCTGTTCCAACACCTCCAACTGCAATTCTGGCTGGATATTCGCCAGAAAGAGTAGCGGACTTTGACGGTATTCGTCAGGGATAACTGCATGAAATCCTGCGTAGACACCCAACTGAGTATCCAGGGTATCACGGGAGTTCATATCCATGTGATAGCGTGCAATCCAGCGAAATGTCTTGCCCTCTTGAATCTGGAGGCCGGCGAGACTGACCGGGCGGCTGCGCCAAAAATCCAGGTGCTCCTGAGGGAAGTCGCTTCCAACTACGGCGACAAGATTTACCTGGTTATAGAGCGAAGCAGCAGTGGAAAAATAGGATGCAGCACCCCCAAGAGTCTCTTCTTCCCTCGTAAACGGTGTTTCCACGGTATCCAGGGCTATAGAACCAACAACCAAAATGGACAACTTTTCCAATCCTCCATGATAAACGACGATGCGAGTACATTGTATAACAAAACCGATCAGACCGGTGTGGATTCGGCCAGGTGTTCAATTACGCCATCGAGGAAGGCCAGAGTATTGCCGAACTTCACCTGGACAATTTCTCGGGCAGGAGCCGTATTTAGTGATTGGTAAAGCTCCACAAAACGTTCTTCGATATGTCGAAGGATGGCAGCGAGCACGTCGCCGGTGACAGCTCGGTCAGGATAGCGAGCTCCAAACTCTATTAACGATGTGACGATAGCCAGGCCGCTCATCCGGCCAAGCTTATCGGCGTCATAAAGGATTCGACCTTCTATCGACACGCCTTCCCGTTCTTCATGAGGAAACGTGGTGTTATGCACCAGTATCGCCTGTTCAACTCTGTTGATTTGCTCTTCAGAAATAGCGAGGCCGCGTAAAAATTCAACCGCCATTTCTGCCGATTTGAGATGATGGTCATGGAAACCATGTGCCACGGTAGAAATATCATGGAGGTAAGCCGCAATGACCAGCGCTTCTACGTCAATGGCCTCTCGTGCAACGCTGTTTTCTTCTGCTTCCTCCTGTGATTCTAGCTCCAGGGCAAGCATTTTGCAGTTTGCCACTACGGCACTGACATAACGATATCTTTCTTTGCCCAAAATGCTCTCAGCATATCGAGCAACGGTTAATGCTACTGCCGTCTCCATTACTATTCAACCTGCTTCCTACTTTTGCGATTTTGTGAATTTGAACAAACCCGGCGCAACTCCTCCCCATAAGGAGGACGAATGATACCACTTTCGGTAATTATGGCTGTGATATAGTCTTGAGGGGTAACATCGAAAGCGGGATTGGCTGCCTGTATGCCCGGCGGGGCAATGGATATTCCACGCACACTCGTCACTTCCGAGGGATCGCGCTGTTCTATGGGAATGTGATTTCCAGATGGTATATTGAGGTCAATGGTTGATAATGGGGCTGCAACGTAGAACGGGATGGAATGGGCACGTGCCAGCACAGCGACGCCATATGTGCCGATCTTGTTCGCTATATCTCCGTTAGCAGCAATGCGATCTGCCCCTACGAAAACGGCCTGAATGTCTCCACGGCGCATAAAATGTCCGACCATATTGTCAGTGATTAAGGTGAGGGGGATTCCCTCCTGTTGTAACTCCCAGGCGGTCAAACGAGCTCCCTGAAGGACTGGGCGGGTCTCATCGACGAAAACATGAATATGCTTCCCCGCTTTATGTGCCACATACATAGGAGCCAGGGCGGTCCCCCAACCAGCGGTTGCCAGGGCACCAGCATTACAATGTGTCAGGAGAGAATCACCATCTGCAATCAGCTCTGCCCCATAAAGGCCCATGGACATACACGCATCAAAATCCTCATCAGCAATTAACTGGGCCTCATTGCTCAAAAGCCGCGCGAGGTCATGCGGCGAACAGTGATCGTTGATCGCCAGTTCGGCACACAACTGCATACGATCTATAGCCCAGAACAGGTTAACCGCGGTAGGACGAGTCTGGAGAAGCAATGCACCAACAGTGTGCAGGTGTTGTTGTATAGCACCAGGCGTAAGCGCTCCATTCTGCTCCTGGAGCAAACGGCGGAGCGAGAGAGCTATGCCGAAAGCGGCGGTTACACCTATGGCAGGCGCACCGCGCACCCTCATGGAGTTGATAGCCTCCACGACTTCCTGTACATGCGTCAGTCTGAGATAGACAACTTCCTGGGGAAGGCGCGATTGGTCCAGGATGCGAACAGCCGCCCCAGATGCGTCTTCCTCCCACCAGACAGTTCGCACGCCTTGTGTTTGCTTTCTATCGGACATGTATCAGGCGCCTTCCTCAATTGTGAGCTCAAATAAATCAAACGCTCACGGGTGTATGGTACCATAGGTGAGCGCCGAGGGGCAACTTGATGGGACTTTGCTTCAACAAGATGGAAACCTACTCCCCTGCCCAATAGTACTAACCAGAAGGTCAATGAATTCAGGGTTCAAATAAAAATATGCTACCATGTACTCAACGTACTGGGCGAATAGAGATTAACAGCATGTTCGCCATGTTACTGAAAGCGTTGGTTGTCCGTTCCACTACACAGAAGGATGTAAGCCTTTCCGGCACTGCAGGGACAGTTCTACGTAAGCCTGCTCGACCTGGAGATGAGCTACTATCACTTGCATGGAACGGACAAGATGATAGCTATAGCCATCGAAGGGATTGTAACGCATGGCCAGGGTGGAAACCAAGGAAAGTACTTGGTCCTTTGACCAGATTTACGACGAGTATAAGACACCTATCTACAATTATGTATATCACCTGGTAGGGGATCGCGAACAGGCAGACGACCTGACCCAAGATACCTTTCTGAAGGCGTTTCGGGCGTTACCTAAAATGGATGCAAGCTTGAAGCTGTCGGCTTGGCTCTATCGAATTGCGACGAATACAGCATATGATGCGCTTCGTCGCAGGAAATTGATCGCCTGGCTTCCCTGGCAAGACCTTGATCACGAGCCAGCAGATGTTGAAAGCGCGGACCCACAAGAAATATATGGAACGACGGAACTGGTACGCGCAGCACTTCGACGCATGCCACAGCAGTATCGGGCAGCTTTGCTGCTTTATACCCAGGAAGGGTTCTCTTACAGCGAGATTGCCAAGACGTTGAACATTGCCGAGAGCGGTGTCAAAATGTATTTATCGCGCGCGCGACAATCTTTTCGTGAGCATTATCGGTCCTTGGAGCAAGGAGGCACAAAATGAACTGCGAGCAAGTCGAGGAGCTTTTGAGCGCTTACCTTGACAACTCGCTCGCCTGGGGGGGAACGGCAGAATCTGCATCAGAATTACAGGCACAAATTGCAGAGCACCTGCGGGATTGCATCTATTGCAGCACAGTTCTCGCCGATTATCGCCGTTTTGATGCGCTCCTTGAGCAAATGCCACGCGTCCATCCAAGTCAGGCTTTGCGCGAAAGAATCTTTTCCTCACCTGAGTACCTTGAACTTACGGGTACATATAATGTTACCGAAGTGGATAAAAGTCTAGACCTGACAGTCCCTTATAAAAGTGTACGGCGCGACACACCCAGTCGCCCACAGTTAGTTGCTTTACCAGGTGGACGCCGTGTCACACCTGATTCATCCTCAACATCCACTGCTCAAGCACGCTCATCTCTACAGCCAGGAATCCAAAAGCGCCACAAACGGTGGGGATTACGCTTCATGCAGGTTGCCATCGCTGCGACACTTTTGCTGACGCTTGGAGTAGGGAGTTTGATTGGCTGGAACCTCTGGACGCAAAATACTCGACCAGTCAGTAGCAATAACACAATTACACCTCCCGCAGGGCCACCGCTTGGTGGACCTTTACCCGCAGGAATATACTATGTCTTCTTACGGGATGGCTCACTGTGGAGCGCGCCAGCCGACGGCACCACAAAAGCGAAACAGTTGACACCTCAAGATGTTACGGTAAGTGAAGACTGGGTCGTCAGCCCACCCTTACCAGGGCGGTCCGCAGGCAACATGCTGGCTTATATCGATCTACAGCACGCCTATGTCCATACGATTCGCAGCGATGGGCAAAGTGATACTGCTATTCGCCAACCGCTGCTGAAAGCAGGAATATCCCCTTCATCGGTTTGGGATACAAGTACGGGAGCTGCGATTTTGGACAGCCTGACATGGTCAAAGAATGGGAGCATGTTGGCATTTGTAGCTGACCCTACGGGTTCAGGTGCAACGAACCTCTATATCCTCTCCACAGAGACGGGTACCATACAGATGGTGCCGCTCCCAATCAAAGGCAGTGTTTCTTATCCCGTCTGGTCTCCTGACGGCGTACGTATTGCATTTGAATTAAGCCATAATGGGGTGACGAGCATCCTGGACTACAATATTCAGAATCACGGATTGTTAGGGATTACAAATAATATCAATGTTCAGGGCAGACCAAATGATATAGTGCTTAGCCTTGGCTGGTCGCCGAGTGCAGATACTCCTGCGATTACCTGGAGCGTTGGGACAATTGGACATGTCCATAGTATCTGGTTGCGCCGCGTCGGTAATGGCGGTAGCGCATTTCCGCAAGAGATTACACAGGGAGATTATGTCCAGGCAATTTACAGCCAGGCTGGACATGGCGGCATAGGAAGCTGGCTACTTGTGACATCATTTTTAGGGCGAGCTGCCAACCTGTGGTGTGTCGATCTCGTACCTGGGGCAATTCCCACCATTCTAACCAGGGGAAAGCAGGTTAATTTTGCCCAGTGGTCGCCGGATGGTATGCACATCGACTACCTTGATAGTATTTCATCCGGTATTGGAGCACTGCATATAGTGAATACGGCCACGATGGTTGACACGTTCGTTACTGGAGGGGTAACCAATGAGCCAGCTCCGGCATGGTCAACGGATAGTCAGCAACTGGTCTACAGCACAGGCAAACAGTCCGTCACAGTCGATATACAGAGCAGATTGAAACAACATCCTCTTACATTACACGGACTCGCCTCGACATTTAGCTGGTCTGTTTCTTCACCACACCAGCTCATAGTGGCGTTAAATGATGTA
>JBGQJX010000165.1:0-8572 GCA_041499255.1 Ktedonobacteraceae bacterium
GAGCGCTACCAGGAACTTGATAGCGCGCGCCCGATGGTGGTCATCTGTGCCAGTGGACAGCGCAGCACCATTGCCTGTTCCTTGCTGCAAAGGCATGGCTATACCCAGGTGTCGAATGTGTTGGGCGGGATGGATACGTGGAACAAGGCGGGATTTGAGACAGTAAGGGGGTAGGGGAAGGCCGTGCTTAGTCAGGCCAATTCCTCACAGAACTCTCGATTGTAAAGACGAGCATAGAGGGGAGAATGGGCGTTGTGGCGGTGTTTTGTTATTCCGTGCGCAGCGCTACAATCGGGTCGAGCCTTGATGCGCGTATAGCAGGGTAAAGGCCGAACACTATGCCGATGATCGAGGAAATCACGAATGGCAGTAAGATTGAGACTGTTGTTATGACGAATGGGAGCCCGGTGGCGTTCGTGATGAGGAAGCCGAAGGCGAAGCCAATAAGCATGCCGATCACCCCACCGATAAGGCTCAGCACGAGCGCTTCAATGAGAAATTGGTTGCGGATGTCACTGCGTCGCGCGCCTATAGACATGCGGATGCCTATCTCACGGGTACGTTCTGTAACTGAGACGATCATGATATTCATGATGCCGATGCCGCCCACTGTGAGAGAAATGCCGGCAATGCCCACCAGGAGGGATGTCAGAATTTGCGTGAACTGCTGTGCTGTTTGCAAGAGCTGGGTGGAACTGATGGCGCGGAAGTCGTCGGGACTGCCACTTGGGATATGGTGCAACCGCTCAACGACTGTAGTGATATTCTGCTGCACCTCGTTTACGTTGTCCGAACTATCCGCCTGCACCTGAATTTGATCGACAAAGGTCGAGTTCTTCAAGCGGATGAGCGCGGTGTTGATAGGGACGAAGACAATGTCGTCCTGGTTGAAACTCCCTCCCTTTGCCTGTAATACTCCGACGACACGATAGAGCTGATCGCGAATACGGATCATCTGACCGACGGGATCTGTTCCCGAGGCGTCAAAGAGACTATGCGCCACTGTCTGGCCCAGGAGCGCAACAGGAAGCCCACCCCTATTGTCGGCTTCACTGAACCAGGTTCCTTGCGCCATCTGCCATCCCTGGATATTCTGGAAGTCAGTGTTAACCCCCTGCACGCGGGTATTCCAGTTCTGGTTGCCATAGACTACCTGCGCGGACAAAGAGATGATGGAGCTTACCGCTGTTACATGACGTATGTGTAAGAGAGCAGTAGCATCCGCTTGTGTGAGTGATTGAGTGGTACCAGTGGCACCGAAAGCCCCTCTCGTAGTTGGAGCGCCAGGTATGACCGTAATTACGTTGGTGCCTAAACTCGATATACTTCCGGTAATAAATGCGCCTGCTCCCTGTGTCAAGGTGAGTGCAGCAATTACTGCAGCCACACCGATGAAAATGCCAAGAGCGGTCAAGAGCGAACGCAGTTTGTTCGACCAGAGAGCCTCTAGCGCGATGGCAAAATTGGCCCCGATCATGCTGCCTCGCCTGGTGCTCTGCCCATGAAAAATTTGGAGCGGGGTTGCCACAAAATGTGGGCTGGCTTGTGGCCTGGCAGGAGATTGAGTTGCCTGGTTTGGCTGTAATGAACTGCTCACCGCGTTTCCTCCTTTACCTGTATCTTGTGCTCAGCAGCGGCTTTTTTAATCAGCTTTGTCCAATCTTCTTTGGCTGAGCCAGGTGTAAGCACCGGCTCATCGCGCACAATGCGCCCATCGCGAAAGGCAACCTGGCGCTTTGCAAATTTTGCGATATCCGGTTCATGGGTTACCATCAAAATCGTCAAACCCTGCTCATTCAACGCTTGTAGCACGGCCATGATCTCCAGGCTGGTGCGGCTGTCAAGGTTGCCTGTAGGTTCGTCGGCTAACAGCAATGATGGTCCATTCACAAGCGCTCGCGCGATAGCAACACGTTGTTGCTGTCCACCCGAAAGTTCCGACGGCTTGTGATCCATGCGGTCTCCAAGCCCGACAAGGCGTAGTACACTGCGACCACGGCGTTCTCGCTCGTCCCTGGATACCCCTGCATAGACCATTGGAAGGATAACATTACCGAGCGCACTCGTGCGGGTGAGCAGATTGTAGCCCTGAAATACGAAGCCAACCTGGCGGTTGCGTATGTCGGCAAGCTCATCATTCGATAAGTGGCTGACAAGCTTTCCGGCCAGCCAGTATTCACCCTGAGTTGGACGATCAAGACAGCCGATGAGATTCATAAAAGTGGATTTGCCCGAACCAGAAGGCCCCATTACAGTGACAAACTCACCCTGCTTAACTGTCAGTGAGATACCCTGTAGGGCATGGACGCGTGTCTGACCTACAATGTAGATTTTTGTAAGATTACGTACGGCGACGATGGGCGTAGAGGTAAGGGTGGTATGCGCTTCTTCTGGCCTGACAACAGCCATTTGAGGTATTGTTGCCAGGTCATAGATAGCGGGTGAGCCGTCCTGAGATGAAGTAGGTTGTGCGCCATCTTGTGACGGCCTGTAGTCGTTGTTTGCCAAGGTATATTCTCTCTATTTCAGGTCAAAGTTAACCAGGGCACCCACAAGGGATGTCCCTACTATGCACAAACGCGCCTACCAACCTGCTGGATAGGATAGGTGCACCAAGTAATTGCCACGTTACGCGTTAGCCGCGCTGCGCACCGACGACAATAATTTCGCCAGGCGAGAGGCCCTTCAGTACCTCATAATATGTATCGTCAGTTAATCCTAACACAATTGGAACAGGTATGAAAGCGGTTTGTCCCTCAGGTCGCTCAAGCACGTAGGCCGGAATAGGATTGTCCTGCGAGATAGATGGATTCTCATTTTGAAGTTGCGTAAGTATCTGACGGGCCTGTGCCAGCGCAGAGCTTGCCTGCTCACTGGTGATGAGCGGGGGAATGTTGTTGACTGTGCCCGTTGCTGTGCGCGCAAAGTTTACCGCGTTGACAGGAATAAGCAAAGCGTTGTGGCGTTGTATCACAATGATTGTGACGCTGGCTGTCATATTTGGCAGCAGGCTCGCGCCCTGCAAGTTATTCATATCGACATCGATAGTAACAGGATAGCTTACTACATTCGAGACCGTTTGCCCAAAGGGCGAGATGGCGCTGATAGTGCCAGTAAATATGCGATTGCCATAGGCGCTGACCGTGAATTGCGCGGATTCTCCAACCTTGAGATTGGCGGTATCGGACTCGTTCACGTTGGCCTGAACCTGCAAAGAGGAAATATCAGCAATCTGAATAAAGGTGCCCCCAATTGCCGATGTCGTCGTAGCCGTCGAAGCGTTCGCAGGAGCACCAGGTGTCCCACCAACAGTGCCATTGATGGTGGTAACGATGCCATCATGTGGCGCTACGAGTATGGCGTTGGCCAGGTTGTGCTTCGCGGTCTGGAGCTGCACCAACGCGGTCTGCAACTGGCCCTGGGCCGTGTTGACCAGGCCTTGCTGACTTGTGACACTGGCGTTGGCGCTGGCCTGCGCAGTAGCTAACGAGCTCGTCGTCGCGTTGACCTGGTTCTGCGCGGTAGTATTACTCGAGTTGGCCTGCGCTACCGCCGAATCCACCTGCTGCTGGTCGCTTGTGACCCTGGCCTGCGCTGTCGCATTGTTGGCATTGGATTGCGCCTCGGTCAGTGAGAGTTGCTGCTGGTCGCTGTTGACCCTGGCCTGCGCTGCTGCAACGCTCGCGTCGGCAGTGGCCTTTGCCTGGTCATACGTAGCCATTGCTACTTGTGTACAGTTGGTGGCGGGAGGTGTTGCAGGGGGTGTAGGAGTAGGTGTACTACTACAGTTAATAAGAGCCTGCTTCTCTTGCGCAGCAGCCAGATTTATTTGTGCCTGCGCAGTTGCTTGTGTGTTAGTCAGGTTGATTTGATCATTTTTCAGCGTCGTCTGTGCGGCGGCGATGCTGGCCGCCGATTGCGTTTGGGTATGACTCAGGTTAGTTTGATCATTACTGAGCGTCGTCTGCGCAAGGTTGATGCTGGCTTGCGATTGGGTCTGTGTCGTGCCTAAACTCGCCTGCGCATTTTTAAGCGCTGATTGCGCAGATTGAACATTCGCGTTTGATTGAGCCTGAGCCTTGTTCAGGTTGGCCTGGGCAGTGTTAACCTGGGTTTGGGCTGATAAGACTCCTGCCTGTGCCGAGTTGACAGCGTCCTGAAGTGATGTCTTATCCAATTTGGCGAGTACCTGGCCCTTTGTGACTGACTGTCCCACGGTGACGTCAATCTCAGTGATTTTGCCTGTGCCAGTGAATACCAGGTTATAGACACTGCTCTGTAACGGCCCGGTCGCGCTAACGCTGAGGGAGAAATCGCCCTGGGTTACTTTCTGAAATTGATAGGTTATGGTGCGTGCGCGACCTCGTATGAGCAGAAAGGCGGCGATAGATGCGAGGATCAGCAGCGCTACGAGAATGATAGTAATGATTCCCCCACGCCGCCGCCACCATGGTTTGCCTGGTGGTGAGATGATTTTCTGCTCTTCGGGTGCAAGTGCACTAAAATCAGGCAGGGAAAGCACCTGTTCTTCAGGATTTTGTGTCGGTTGCGACATACATGTTCATACTCCTCTCGATCGATGTTTTTTAGAGGTATATGATGAAGACCTACTCTATAGTAGACACCACCAGGATGAATTTTGTGACGTATTACTCTTTTTAACTTATTTATCTGGCTAATGAGGGCCGATACATCGGCCCCGACGGTTGGCCAGATCCATTTGTTCATCTGCATAAATAGTTAAGATGGTCTTCCGTTTCGGGTTTTTCTTCTGCGCTGACCCCTTTACAACGCACAAGATACATAGCTTTTTCCGCTTCCTATTATAAAGTATTAGTCAATCGCAGTATAATCCTTGCCAGGGCGATTGACAAGTTCTCTTTTGCCGCGTGCGAGCGTTTTCACTTTGTCGAAGATATTATTTGAGGGTATCGCGTAGGAAAGGGTCGTTAAAGGAGGGTAATTCTTCTGAAATGGGGTAAAAGGGGTCGTTCATGTGGTTCTGTGGCGCGGGGTTCTGTGTGGCTGGTGGGGCAGCGTTACTTATGTTTTGTAGCCGGATGGGCCTGGTGGCCTGGCGCACAGGTGGTCTTACTTGTTCGGCTAGAGGGTCCGTGTTGGTATTGATGCGTCGTGAGTAAAGGCCACTGGGGGTTTGCGTGGCCTGGCGTGGGAGAACATCGGCAGTGGAGGGTGGTTGTTCGGCGATGCTGATCGGCGAGACGCTGTTGTTGTTAGAAGGAGCCTGGAAGGGGCGACCTTGAGCATTAGCGATGTTCGGTACAGGGATTGGACCACCAGAAGTGGCCGGGAAAGCATTATTGTAGCTGGGGGGAGCGCTAATGTTGGGGGAAGTAGGTAATGATGGGGAAATGGCGTTGTTGGGTAAAGCACGGGGATTGGGTGAAGAAGGAACTGGCGGGAAAGCATTATTGTAATTGGGGGAGACACCGTTATTGGGTGAAGAGAACATGGTGGTGTTTGGGTAGACGGCGGGATTGGGTGAGGGAGAGAAGGGAGGGGTGACGCCGCCCGGGAACGATGCAGGATATGGAGACGCGAAGGTACTGTTATTTGTGGTGTTGTAGCCCGTGTTGGGGGCCATTGGCGGCGTGCTGCCCTGAACTGGTGTTCCGCTAGATCTGGCTATATTTGCGGGCCAGTTATTCCAGTCATTTTGTACGCTATTCCAGTCAATTCGTGTATTGGTAATGCCATTGAGGCTGCCGCTACGGACACGTCTCCACGGTTGAGCGCCGCTAGGGGGTAGGCTCGCCTGTGGGACTGGACGGGGTAAGAAGCGCTTGCGAAGTAGCAGCAAGCCAACGAATAGTGCGCCTCCGAAACCGAATAGTGTGAGCAGACCTATAGAGACGGTACTAGGCGATAGACTAAAACCGCCATCGCTGGGAGGTGTCGGGATGTTGTTGTTGCCGCCATTGTTGCCGTTGTTCGTATTCGTGTTTGGCACTCCTGATATGGCCGTGGGCGTCTGGCTGTTGTCGGAAGAGGTAGGGGTTGTGCCAGGTTGCGTGGTTGGGGTTGGCTGAGAAGTTGTCGCAGTGGGGGTCACTCCCGGTGCGCTCGTGGGCGTGGAAGTTGGTTTGGGTGTGGGTTTTGGAGTAGGAGTTTTAGTGGGTGTTGGAGGTGTAGTGGGCGATGGCGTAGGTGTGATGGTAGGTGACGGTGTGCTTGTATCGGTAGGAGAGGGGGTGCTTGTATCGGTGGCCGGGATGGAGTAGGTTTGTTTGTTGGCGTGGTGCGCGCTGGCGTTCAAGGACGTAGCATTCACGAGGGCGAACGACATGAGCATAAGTAAGAGACAGAGTGCCACGGCAATGATATGCGCAGTAGGGCGGACCTTGCGGTCACCTACGTTGTTTGTTTTGCTGTTCATGTGTTCACGATTCCCCTACGTTGTGTATTTTTACACAAGTGTTCATGCTTATCACGCGAAGATGAAATACTACCCCTTAAGCTTAGTGTAGAGTTGATGCTGTTGTCAGTCAAGAAAGGGGGCCATTGGTACCATATAGAGAGGTGGATGGATGGGGGGTATGAGGGAAAAAGGGAAAAAAACTCTTGACAGGTGGGGTGGGATACAGTAATATAGGGCATGTCCGAGGTCAGGTGTGAAGTCTGGCGAGTAGGACGGAAAAGTAATGAGCCGAAGTGGTGAAATTGGTAGACACGCAACGTTCAGGGCGTTGTACTCGAAAGGGTGTGGGGGTTCGAGTCCCCCCTTCGGCATTTTGAAGAGTCACACAGCGTCTCAAGCTAGGTGAGAAGCGGCTTGAGGCGTTTTTGTTTATGATATTATGTGTTTTTGTAGCAACATATGTAGCAACTAGTAAATTTGACACACGTTCGTTTCTTGTTTCCCAGTTGAAGAGGTCTTATGAAAATCTTACGTAGTACTGTTCAAGACGGCAATGTATTTCCTATCGTGTATAACTATTTACGTTCTTTACCCACAGTTGCCCTCCACCACACAGATCATAGCTTACGACATCCTTTAGCTATCTATAGCATCTCTCTAGAGCGAGTCACAAATGCCTTCAGTAGCGTCCTAGACGAATATAATAAGCTCAGTAAAGTTCCTATGAATGAAGACGACGAGCCGAGACTTGATTTTGATCCCCTAATTACGACTCAAACAGAACTGCTGGAGTCAATGCAAACACATATAGACAATAGCTATCAGATACTCAAATCTCTGCACCCGCCAATTCTGCACCCGCCAATAAAGAAGACCGCACATTTTGCAAATCAATGGTTAGCAGAGGCCAAACATCCCTCTGTCGCCAACTTTACTCACCTTATTAAACCTTACAGAGACTCGTTCGCACCCATTGTTAACAAAATAAAACATGAGTATGGGCGTCTTCAAGCAATTTGGTTGTATTGCCCACCAGGACTACATATAGGCGGATACTTTCTAGAAGGTGTAGATAAAAGAGGTACTTTGGGGCCACATATGCAGTTACATGGAGGAAATACGGCTCTTTCTGTTAATCGCGACCTGAGGTATCATTTTGCTAATCTTTACCAGGTCGATCATCGCCTAATGGAAGCTATAGTAGCAGCATTGAGTAAAACCTATAACTACACATTTCCATCTTCCATTAGAGTTGAGGAAAATTCGGAAAGTATTGAGCGAGTGGCAGAGAGAATTAGTCAGCTACCATTTTTTTTCTTTCCAGATGAGGTAAACAAGCCTACTCCCACATTACATTTTCATAAAGATGCGGAAAACGTAGAACTGACATCAAACGTCAATAGTTTTATTAAAGTATCTAGCCCTAGTGGCAAGATGCGCATAATTACAGCTTATGCAGGTGACGGTGTCACCACGTCATGGAGACTTCCATATCCTAATATTGAATTTAGTTTTAGCCGTAACCCCTCAAATTGAGAGCACAGGTTTCAAATGGGCACGGACTCTAAAACGATGAAGTATACTCCCATGCTGCTATGATATGGTGATAACAACATGAGAGTATACGTCAGTCCATAAACTTGCCGTTATTCTGTATCACTCAATAAAGTTGAACGCTCTTGCTTTATCAAGGTAGCGTTTAGCTTCCTCATAGCCTCCTCGTGCATATTTGGCAGCACATGACTATAAATGTCCATTATCATACTAATCTGGTTATGTCCTAATAGTTCCTGCACGACTTTCGGATGAACACCCATGCTGAGAAGGATAGACGCTACACTATGCTTTGATAGTGGAAACAATTATCAGGGAGTGCTGCCAACCTAAGGTAGTTTCGGTTTATTCCCCAACAGGATGTTTAGCTGCTTGATAGCTCCCTCTTGCATCGATGGCAGCACATGCGAGTAAATGTTCATCGTGGTGCCAATATCGTGATGTCCTAGCCGTTCTTGTACAATCTTCGGGTGAACCCCCATACCTAACAGCATAGTCGCTGCACTGTGGCGCAGATCATGAAAGCGGATATCTGGTAAACTTGCCTTCTTCAAGAGCTTTTTGAACTCTTCAAGAATATCGTGTCCAGGGTGGATGTGTGTTCCCAAGAGAGTACAGAACACATAATCATGCTCTTGC
>JBGQJX010000166.1:0-8556 GCA_041499255.1 Ktedonobacteraceae bacterium
TATCATCATTGACTTTGAGGAGCGGCTCGTGTTGATCTGTGGTACACAGTATGCCGGTGAGATGAAGAAATCTGTATTTACCATCCTCAACTTTATGTTACCGGCAGAAGGTGTACTGCCCATGCATTGTTCCGCTAATGTCGGGCCAAATGGGGATGTGGCATTGTTCTTTGGACTGTCTGGCACAGGTAAGACAAGTTTGTCGGCAGATCCCAGCCGTCGTTTGATCGGCGATGATGAGCATGGCTGGGGAGACAATGGCGTTTTTAACTTTGAAGGAGGCTGTTACGCGAAGTGTATAAACCTGTCGCAAAAGTATGAACCGCAAATCTGGAACGCGATTCGCTTCGGCTCAGTCTATGAGAATGTTGTGCTGAGGAAGGGAACGCGAGAGCCGGATTACAGTGATGATTCGCTGACTGAAAATACGCGCGCAGCCTATCCCGTTGAATTTATCGATAATGTGATCGAGTCAGGACGGGGTGGTCATCCCAGGGCGGTCGTTTTTCTCTCAGCAGACTCGTTCGGCGTGCTGCCTCCAATAGCGGAGCTCACTACAGAGCAGGCAATGTATTATTTCCTATCGGGATACACCAGTAAGTTAGCTGGCACTGAAGCGGGTGTGACGACACCACAGGCGACATTTAGCTCTTGCTTTGGCGCAGCCTTCTTGCCGCTGCAGCCGAGCGAGTACGCTGACCTGTTACGCGAGCGAATTGAGAAGTATAAGGTGCGTTGCTACTTGATCAACACCGGCTGGACAGGCGGTCCATATGGTACTGGTGAGCGCATCAATATCAACTATACCCGAGCGATGGTGCGAGCGGCTATCGGTGGAACGCTTGAAAGTGTTGAGAAGGTAGAAGATCCAACCTTTGGATTGCGGTCTCCGACATCCTGTCCGGATGTACCGAGTGAATTACTCATCCCGCGCAACACGTGGAAAGATAAAGAAGCGTATGATCTGCAAGCGAGGGACCTGGCAGTGCGCTTTAAGAAAAACTTCCAGCAGTTTACGCTGCCCACCGATGAGGTGGTAAAAGCTGGTCCGCGTTAAATAGGCCGGGCGGGGGGACCACGAGAGTCGCCCTATGGGCGTTAAGTGAAAGATTGTCGAAATTGGCCTCGCGCCGCCTCCAGAGCGACCGCAAGGGTCGCCCCTACTATACACGAATGGAACTCCCAACCGTGTATAGTAGGGGCGACCTTTGTGGGTGTTGTTTCCACCTCCTCAGCGCTTATTGGCATAACTCCTTGTGCTCTACTGCTGATTCCAAACCACTTGGGCTATCGTCAGAGAACTTTTTTGTCTCTGCTATGGTTGTATGCGATAATCGAGCCGGGAGGGGAATATTTGTTACTATAGATAAGGGGAACATAATGCAATTATGGCGTTATGGGCATGCCATAGATAGGCTAGGTCATAGATATAGCTTGAAGGGTCTTTTGGGAAGCGGGGCAATGGCAGATGTTTGTCTTGCATGGGACGAACATGAAAGACGCGAAGTTGCTATCAAGGTGATCAAGTCCGATGTGCTTGATCAGAAAACATTGAATAGTTTTCTGAAAGAGGCATCCCAGGTAGTTGGGTGGAGACATCCAAATATCTTGCCTGTTTACGAAGACATGAAGCTACAATTGCTTGATGCGAAGCTTGGTTCGATAGTTCCGTATATTGTCATGGAGTATGCGCGAGGCGGCGATCTCCAGCGAAGACTCACCTTAGCTCGTCCTTATCCCCTGGGTGAAACGCTGCGCATCTTTGGCCAATTGTGCAGCGCTGTCCAATATGCACACGAACACGGAGTTATTCACCGTGATTTGAAGCCGCTTAATATCCTCTTCCGACAATTGCAGAACGGTACAGAGCAGGTTGTTCTCAGTGACTTTGGCCTATCTGTAAATGTCGATGCTACCCATCACACTTTTTCACAGGCTGGTACCCTGGAGTATATGGCTCCGGAGCAATTTCGTGGCGTTGTGGAACCTTCCAGTGATATTTTTGCGCTTGGGGTGATTCTGTACCAGTTATGCACAGGCCAGGTACCCTTTAAGCGCTCTTTAGCGGATCTGAAGCACATTGGCACGCAAGAGTTGCCTCCCAGGCCAAGTATTATTAATCTACTCTTACCTGGAGCATTGGATGATGTCATTATGACGGCTTTTGCTGAAAAACCTTTCGAGCGCCATCGAAGCGCTGCCGAGTTCTGGCAGTGTGTACGCATGGCTGTATTGAGTCCATCGCAAAAGTCGGCCCTGGCTGAGCAGACAGGCAATGCACGTCCATTTGGGAGCTCACTGAATGTTACAATGCCTGTGCAGAAGTTGGGAGAAGTTGGGAGAAGTTCTACAACTGGGGGGTATATTCCAGGGGATTCTGCCTTTGATTTATCGGAACGTATGGGAAAGATAACAAGGGATTTTCCTATTCCTGACGCGGGTGAAAGATCAACGAAGAAGATACCTATTTCTGAAATACGCGATAGAGTGACTGGTAGAATACCTACTCAGACGTATGAAGCGGAGAAAGTGTCGATGAACGCGGGGGTGGCGAGGCGATCTCATACCGGCCAGGCGATAGCGGGGGCGAGCATAACAGTAGCGGAAGTACTGGCTGAAATAGGGCGCAGCTCTGATGTTATCCAGGAATCACAAAACGGAACAGCGAAAAACAAGAAGAACTCACCGCGCCGCCAGCCTTTTTTATTGTTGATAGCCATACTAGTTTTCTTGTTGCTGCTGGTATTCGCGGGCATTATTGCAGATATGCAGGGGAAATTAGGTTCTCTGGCAGGGTTTCTACAGGGTGCTTCAGCCACAAGCATTGTAACGATAACACCAGACAGTAAAGTGATGGAAAATGTCTTTGCGGTCGATGCGGTAACAGGTAGCGCTGATGCTTTGCAACAGCAGGTGGAGGCACGCCATGTCACAGCTACTTCCCAGGCACAATCAACCACGGTGCAGGCGACTGGTGTTGGACAGAATCCTGGTGTAAAAGCCACGGGAAACCTGACTTTTACTAATGCGACAGGTACTGTAGTGACTGTCCCTGCAGGAAAGGTCTTTACCGATGCTCATGGTGTGCAGGTAACGTTCGATAGTGTTGTCACTATCCCTCCAGTTAACGGTTCAACTCCTGGCAAAGTAAATGTACCTGCCCATGCTGTTGTTGTGGGGACAAACGGAGACATTGCCGCGAACGATATTGCGAAAAGTTGTTGTGCTCCCGGCGTTACCGTCAATAACAGCAATACATTTAGCGGCGGGCAAAACCCGCAAAACTTTACCGAAGTACAGCAAAGTGATATTGATGAGGCCGCAAAATCGCTGGAGTCCTCGCTCTCGCAAAGCATGCAGACAGCGCTGCAAGACCAACTTGCGTCAAGCGAACGTTTTATCAGTCCGGCGCAATGTTCGTCGAAAGTGACTTCTGATGTTCCTGCTAGAAGCAAGGCAACAGCAGTGACCGTTACTGTGGCCGTAGAATGTACAGGGGAGGTTTATGATCAACGCGCGGTACAGTCCATCGTGGCAGTTTTGCTGAGTCAAGACGCTGTAAATAGCCTGGGCACGCATTATGCATTGGTTGGCAATGTAGTGGCTGTGGTAACACAAGTTGCAGTTAACAATACAGATCAAGGAACAACAACGCTGCTTGTGAAAGCGCAGGGCGTATGGGTTTACCACTTCAGCCTTAAAGAACAGCAGGAACTGGTACGTTTGATTCTTGGTAATAGTAAGCGGGGGGCTGAAGATACCCTGCTGAAGCAGGTGGGGGTGGCGAAGCTGAATATCCAGCTTTCAAGAAACTACGACACAAAGTTGCCATTGGACCCTGGCCAGATCAAAATTGTGGTGCAAAGTGTTCAGGGAGCGCGTGAGCCGCTATCGCCTATGACGGGGCCAGGTACTCATCCTTGAGATGGGGTAAGCCAGGGGCAAATGTTGAAAACACTGGTACATCCCGTTCTTTCTTTTATAAGGAGCATTATCAATGGGCGTATGAATTATTTGTAGGTCAGCGGTTCTGATGGGGCCGATAAATCGGCGGTGGCCGCGATAAATCGGGCCCTACAGGTATTTCATACACCTATTATCAATACAATACTTTCTAATTTCTGTCATATAGGGTAGAATAACAAAACAGAATAGGCGAACGCCGGCGAGAAGCTGCCCATAATTGGGGATGAAGAGGGACAGGAAGATGAAACAGGGAAATGGTTCAGACCTGCTGAATGCAAATGATCCACGTAATACCACCATAGGAATTATATATGTAGAGCCTACTGACGACAGAGAGAGCGTGTTGGCTGCCATTTTGACGCAGGAAAAACTGGGTCGAAAGCACATAGCGATTGAATTACCAAATCAAAATAAAGCTTTTCAGCGGCCAGTTGATTTTGACGGCTTAAAAAACATGCGCCGCAAACTCCAGGCACAACTTGTGATCATAGCTGCGCAGGGTTCAGGCCCTGCCGATTTTGCGCGACAGCGTCGTTTTACCTACTTTACCTCGTTGGAGAGCTATGCAAAGTCACTGAGAGAAGAAGGTGAAGCTGTAAAGGGAACGAGGGGAGGAATATGGCCGTTTGGCGGACGTCACGCGAAACAGGCGGCAACGGCTGGGGTTGCTGGCGCTGGCAGTCTTGCCAGTGACGTCGAGACGCCAATTTCTACCGATGCCTCACCAGGCAATGGACAGCATCCATTGAACGGCAGCGGTCAGGGACAAGTTGAAGACGAGCAGCACTTCCCAAGTGAAAGCGCTGCATCAGGATTGGGCCCTGGTTTGGGGGCGAATGGGCCGGTAGCAGATGCCGCGATGCGTGCTACTGGCAATAATAATCAACCTTCCCTGTACCATGGGAGTGATGTGGATGAAGATGTTGCATTCGCAATGCCTGCTCCCTCAACTGCTTTCCCTGACCCGGCACCCCACGTGGCTGCGCCTGAAGATAGCTCTCATGGACAGGAGGAAGATGAAAACGCGCTGCCACCACCTTCCACTCGTCCGGGGTCAGATGACAATATAGTGTCGCCCGGGATTATTACTTTTCCTGTGACTGCACGAGCGAGAAATACAAAGAAGTTGCCAGTGGTACAGGCAGACATACCTGACGACGAGCTAGATGACGCAGCTGTTGCACCGGTTGCTCCGGTTGGGAAAAGGCGGCAACGATCAGGGAAGGCTGCGGTGGTAGTTGCAGGAGCGGGAGCTGTTGCAACTGCTGCGGGAACTACGGGGAATGTTCCTCCGGCGGGGACTTTTGCAGGCTCCGGGAGCGGGGGTCCAGCCGGGCCACCGCCACAGCGTAACCGCCGGCCCGGCTGGCAAGTGTTGCTGCTTGCCCTTGTAGTATTGCTGGTGTTTTCGCTATTGCTTTGTGGTGGGATAGCCGTGGCTGCACCTTCCACGTGGCAGGCATTTACCAACAGCTTTAGTCACATATTGCCAGGCATTTCGCCAGCGGCAACAGTGACAATCACGCCAAAGAGCGTGCTTTTACAGAACACATATGCCATTACCGCGTTGACTGCGGGGACGCCGGATAGTACGAAGCGCCAGGTGGAGGCGCGTCAATTGACGTTCACCACGCAACCGCAAACAAAGACGGTGAGCGCGACTGGATTTGTGAACACGCCAGCAACTCACGCAACGGGGACGCTGACGTTTGTCAATGGTTCGTTTGCGCCTTATGGAGTTTCAGCCAATACGGTGTTTACCGATGCTCAAGGGGTACAGATAGTTAATAATGTCCTGGCGTATATTCCCGCAGCGAACCCAAATAATGGTACTTTTGGCCGGGTGACTGTACCAGCTCACGCGATTACAGCGGGATCGAGAGGGAACATCCGGGCCTTTGACTTTAGCAATATGATCTGTTGTGCGAATAATGCTGTAGCGGTAAGCAACACGGTCGCATTTAGCGGGGGGCAGGATCCGCAAAAATTTACGGCGGTACAACAGAGCGATATTGATAACGCAGCGGCGCCATACAAGCAACCGTTGTTGCAGAGCGCAACGACGGCGATCGATGGTATGAAGCGCGCAAATGAACAATTTGTAGGGACGCCTAAATGCACTGCCAATGTGACTTCTGATCATAAAGCTGGTGATAGAGCCACGAGTGTGACGGTAAGTGTGACCGCAGCGTGTTCGGGAGTGGTTTATGACCAGGTTGGGGCGGACAACATCGCAACGAGTTTACTCAAGGCTGAGTCTGGCAAGGATACGGGTGGGGGGTATGTTCTGACCGGTAATGTAGTGACGACGGTAACGCAGGAGATTGTCAACGATAAGGGTGCGGTTGTGTTCGTCAAAGCGCAGGGAATCTGGGTTGCCCAAATTAATGACGCGCGTAAGGCGCAACTGGCGAGCCTGATTGCTGGCAAAACGCAGGACCAGGCGAATACGGCGCTCCTGGGGCAGAAAGATGTGGTTAAAGTTGACAGTATTAGTCTAACAAGTGGGAATACCTTGCCGACAAATGCAAGCCAGATCACTATTGTAGTGCAGAATGTGCCCGGACTTCAGGGAACGCCAACGGCAACAGCAACAGTGGGGGTGGTTACGCCAACTCCCACGAACACGCTTACGTCACCGGTGGTGAGGCCTTCACCTGGTGTGACCCCTGGAAAGTAGGGTTGTTAGTAAAGGATATAAGCGTTCGATGCTCTCTCTGGAAGGTAGACAGCTTGGAAACTATGACGTCATGCGCCGCATTCGTTCCGGCGGAATGGGGGCTGTCTATGAAGGGAAGCAACGCACAGCGTTTGACCGGCGTGTAGCTATCAAGGTAATTCTGGGGAACTACGCTGCCGATAAGGATATGCGCCGGCGTTTTGTGCGAGAGGCGAAAACGGTCGCCCGCCTGCATCACCCCCACATCCTCCCCCTTATCGAGTATGGTGATGAGCAAGGAATCCTGTACCTGGTGATGCCCTTTATCGAGGGGGGCACGCTGACAAGCTACCTGCGCCGAGGTCTACCTGATCTTATCGAACTGGCGGGGATTTACCAACAATTGCTTGACGCGGTAGAGTATGCGCATGATGAGGGGCTAATACATCGTGATATTAAGTCTTCCAATGTCTTGCTTGAGCAACGTCGCAATGGTATTCCACATGTTTACCTGGCGGATTTTGGATTAGTCCGCACATCGAAACAGGCTGAATTAGAGCAGGCGGGGAAGCCTATACCGCTTGACCAGGTACCTGGGACGCCTCATTATATGGCTCCAGAGCAGACAATGGGTATTGTTAGCACATCCAGCGATATTTATGCGCTTGGTGTACTGCTTTGTCAGATGTTGACGGGCGAACTGCCGTATGATGATCCTGTTGAAGAACATGTCATCCAAATGCACCTGACCGCGCCGGTGCCGTTTCCGTCCGACAACGACGCCTCAATTCCTATTGAACTGAGCGAGGTGGTACAGACTGCCATGGCAAAGCGGATCGAGGATCGATACGCCAGTGTGGCAGAGCTGCGCCAGGCTTTTCTGGCTGCAATCCAGGCACAGCCGGTAGCAGTAGAGGATGAGCTAGTAGTAGACGAAGTAATACCTCCTGCTGGCCGACCTAATTCTACACCACTAGTGGCTTATGAGTCACCTGCACCTATGCTACTGGTTGAGCAGCGGCGTCACAAGCAGACCTCCAACGAGGCTCCTGTGCGTGATAGACAGCGTATCACAGATGATGTACGACAAAACAGGCCGCGAACAACGGAACCTGTGCCGGGAGCGCATGGGAAGCGCAGGCGATTTATCTTTTCTGTAATGGCGGTTATCATCGTGCCGGTGATGCTTCTTTCATTGCTTATTGTGCCGCGGATGATGGGGATAAGTTTATTTCCTGTAGGAGTGCCCTTCATTGGCGCTGATCCCACCGCTACAATTACTGTCACTCCACAGGTAAAAAATCTGAATGATACCTATATACTGATGGCCTCACCGCAATTTAGCAAGCCTGATGTCGCAACGCGTGAAATACCTGCCTACTTTATGCCGGGTTCGACTGCTGGTAGTCGCAGCGTTCAGACAACGGGATCAGCATATATCGCGGGAACGAGGGCGAGGGGGTATTTGCATTTCGATAATAGCGGCGATACGCCTATTACCGTGCCCGCGGGCTTGACGTTAGCTACATCGTCGGATGTTACTGTAGAGACGACTCAGTCGGTTGAAGTATCTGCACAACAGAATGGACAGGACGGCACAGCTACCGCCGCAGCCAGGGCGGTCACTACCGGGTCTGCAGGTAATATTCCGGCCAATACGCTCGACAGAAGATGCTGTAATGGCCTCTCCGTGAGCAACCCTGCACATTTTTCAGGGGGTGTCGATGGACACAACGTGCGTACAATAAGGCAGTCTGATATAGATGGTGTCAGAGGACCTTTGAGTACAGAGCTAGAACAGCAGCTTTTGAACATGCTGTTGAAAAAGTTGGCACCGGGGGAGGTATTGGCGCAACTGCCCGTTTATAGCACGGCTGTTACAGCGGATAATCCAGTGGGAACGCAAGCTAGTAGGGTAACAGTCAAAGTGA
>JBGQJX010000167.1:0-8547 GCA_041499255.1 Ktedonobacteraceae bacterium
ACGATGCGCTCAACCAGGAACAGCCCGCGCAGGTAGACATTATCCTGGAGATAGCACACCCCTGCTTGCTCCAGGTCAGGTACCCCTCGAAAGGTGGTTAGACAACGCGAGAGTGCCAGTTCGCGCGCTCTTTCCTGCGCTACTTGCATCTCTTCACCGGGTTTCCAGATTCGCCGGTGGAGCAGGAAGAGAATCTCGAAGAAGCCATACAGTGACAGAAAGGTCAATGGGGGCGTGACGACACCGCTCGCCAGGCCCGTTGCCAGCGTTCCCAGCCAGAGCGCTGAATCAGAAAATGGCAGGCCATGCAGCGCGGTTGCCTGGCGTTCGTGATAGAGCGCCAACCCTTCTTCTGTCGGTGCGTAGCCCTGCGTGCCAATCCCTAGAAGCCCAATTGGCGAACGTTCCCCGGCCATAGAACGGGCCACATGCCCCGCCAGTTCATGCGCCACAAGATGCCTGATATGTGCAACTGTATCGGGGGCATCCCGGATAAACAACTGCCGGAGTCCAGATTCAACACGCGCTCCACCAGCGTTGGGGTCGATCATCACCTGCCATCCGTCATAGCCACCATCGTGGAGAATCGCTTCAAAAAAGCGTTTGGCTGCCTGGGGAGAGACCGTCTGGGAAACCTCGGACGGATTGTACTCGCGCACAACCGGGGGGTCTTCCTTGCCCACTGACAGGTCGAGGGAAAGATGCAGCCGTTCTTGCAAGAAGTGAATGAGACGCTGGCCGATGTCCGCCGTTTCTGGTCGCTCAAAGCCCTGCTGAAGCACGCGTCTGAGACGAGCCAGCGCGTAGGTCATTTCTGCGGAAGTGGTTTCGCCAAAGTAGCGTTGACTGTGTTCCCAGAATCGTTCGGTATTGCGCTCGCCGGTCGCTTCGATCATGCGCAGAAAGTCCACCTCGCTCTCGATGGCTCCATGATAGAGCGAGCGCACGATCACGTTTGGCTCTGCTTGACGGATCTCCGCGTCCAATTGCACAAACGCCGCGATCCGCCCATGCACTGCTTCACTATCGAGGGCGGGATAGTGCAAGCAGGGTTCTCGCTGCTCGGCTATGGCCGCTACGAATTCACGCTGACGAGACTGTGCGATGATGGCTCCCAATTGCCCTTTTCTCGCTTCGTCCAATGCTTGAGCAGATAGGTGGTTCCACTGCTGCTGCTCTTCTTCAGTGAAGGGGCCAGCGGCTGCCCACCACCAAAACGCATCGTATGCTCCAAGCTCGCGATAGCGCTTCTGCCAGCGCCAATCTAACTGGTGCTGAGGAGATGTAGCCTGGCGACGCCACTCTTCAATCTCGTTCAGTGCTTCTTTTGTAAACATGCGGTAGACTCTCCTTGTGTCATAAATATGAGATTCGGCCTCGCGCAGCAATTGTTCAGCTTCGTCAACTCTACCCAGGCGCAGGAACAACCGCCCACGATTCACGCGGTAGATCCACACATCATCTTGAGAGAAGGCATCTCCGGTATTTGCGCAACGCTGGGCCTCCGCGAGGGCTTTCTCATCAAAGAGCAAGGCCTCGCGAAAACGACCAAGCTCCATGAGGGCCTGTGATGTGTCGCCATAGGCGGCAGCCAGGGCACCAAAGTTGCAATAGCCCTGTTCCCCCAGGCTGATACTTTGCTCCAGTACCTGAAGAGCCTCTGCCGATTGACCGCTCCGGTTGAGAAGATAGCCCAGGCTGTTGAAGTAGGCAGACAAGCGTTTTTTGAGCAGATGGCCTTTGAGAGAAGATAGTTCATTGCTGATCGAAAGAAGCGTACAGCACTGCCTGTACAGGGTAATGGCCTGCACACGCATCGCATGGACTGTTTCCGTCGCGTCCTGCTCTTCAAGGTACTCGCTCCACCTGGTAAGGAGCCAGGCACGCTGCGCCAGCAGAGAGGCGTGTACGTCTACCTCGGCGTGTCGATATGGTTCGAAGCGTGAATAGCATGCTTCTAAGACGGATTGTGCCTCTTCAAAGCGGAGACTCATCATATGATACAACATGAGGTGACGAATCAAGTGCATCTCCGTTGCCGGTCGCAAAGCAACATGTCCTACGAGAACCTCGTTGAGAATCTGTTGAAAATCCGCTACCCGCTTCTCGTCATCGGTTTCGCCAAGAAAAGGAGTCAGAAGGTGATGTACCAGCATCCCACCGCACTGCTCTTCAAGAGATGATTGCCAGTCAAACGCTTGCATCACATCGGCAGCAAGACGGGCAAGACGAGGGCCATATCCCAGGTTGTAGCTGAGCCATCCGTAGTATATCAGCAGTTGAGCTGTATCTAACAGGCGGTGATGTTTCAAGTACAATACCGCGAGTTCGGTGATGATGTTTCCCCCTTCACGAATGCTGATGATGCCTTCATCCAGCCAGTAAGTCAGCGCCTGGGTAAGTTGCTCCTCTTTTTCTTTCACTTGCACGAGAGTGAGTTGTTGGTACACTGCGGAAGCAACCATTGGCAGTAATTGCACCCGGTGCGGATACGCTACCAGTAACGAGGCGTCCCGTAACTCTTTCATCACGTGTGGGCGTTGACAGAGCACCTTCAGAGCGGGTATGCCTAATGGGACATTGGCGACCGCGAGTTGCTGGAGCAAGGTCCCTGCCTCTGAGGACAGGCGTTGCTCAATAATTCTTTCTAATAATGGTTGCAGCTTGTTAGCGAAATGACCCCGTAAGAGCGACGGCTCGTCCAGCAGTCGTAAGAGGTGCCGGGTGACATCCTGGGAAGAAGATCTTCCCTCTTCGTCCAGGTCGAAGCCCTGCCATTCGTCGAGCAAGATGGGGTCTTGCGCAAGCGCCGCCACCCATTCCAGGCAGAGCGGAATGCCGCCCACTCGTTCACTGACGGTCTGAAGGTGGTGGACAGGAACCCGCTCTAATCCCAGATGCTGCAATAAGAGGATGCTGGCTTCTATTGACAGTGGGGGAACAATAATTTCAGCGATTAATGACCGCTCTCGCCCGGGCCACCCAGGCCATTCTTTCGTGGCCAGGATGATGGTGGCCTGGTGCTGGAAAGACAGAAATTGTGCCAGGAACTGTTCCCAACAAGGAGCAAGCACTCCTTCATTGGTCAACACCCCTTCCGCGTTGTCCACTAACAGGATGACCCGCTGGGAGCTGCGTTCCAGGTGGACCAGAACCGACGTCATGCGAGCATCGAGTGAAGCAAGTACAGGGGTGCTTGAAGGTGCACCAAGATCGGTAAGGGTCGTTCCAAGAAACATCTCAAGGGAAGCTTCAGCACCGTCATTTCGCTCGGTTGGCAGCGGCAGCCAGATCACTGTATAGGCAGGTTGTGTTGTCTCGATGAAATATGTCGCGAGCCGGTGCAGTTCACTGGATTTCCCGACACCCATCGGCCCCTGAAGGATGATCAACTTCCTGGCTGTTCTCCCCTGGACATGCTCAATGACCATCGAGAGCCATTCCTCCCGCCCCACCAGGTGCCGTGTTTCTCTGAGCAGCGGCCTGGGAGAACGTTCCTGCTGTGCTGTGATGACCGGTTCTTCGGGAAGCTGGTCTGTACTGGCGAGTTGATAGCGGAGTTCCGCCCAATCAGTATCTGGACGACGTTCCCAGCGGGTTTTCTTTGCCTCAATGCGCTTGCGAGCAAGCTCAAGAAACTGTCGTCGATCAGCGATAGTCCAGGGCACCCCTGCCAGGCCCAGGGCTTGATAAATGGGGAACAACTGGTCAAAGGAGGGCGCAATTACTCCGCTTTCCAGGCGCGAATAGTTCGCCTGTGTCCACCCTGGAAGATGGGCGATTACCTCGCGTTGCTTAATATCCCATTGGTCGCGGCGCATTTTGAGAAAGCGCCCGAGATAGTGGTGAGACGCAGATAGATCAGGTTTTTCCATAAAGATGCTCCCTCCTGAATTCCACTGCAAGAGTGATAGACATATGCATACAGTATACCTACTTTTCAGGTTCAATCGCAACATTATACAGTTTTTTCCTATCATCCCTCAGCTACAATCAAAGAGGATTGGGAGATCGGAGAATCAAGTGGAGGCATGAAACTTCTGGCATCAGCGTAGTGAAATCTCGTGCTGCGGTTAACTTTTGACTGGCACATAAAGATCTCCAACCCAGCTGGCCATAACAAACAAAAACGCTGCTCTGAGGAATAAGCTGAAAAGGAGTGTAAGATGAGCACAGGTGTGCTGGTGGTCGACGATTCCGCAACAGTGCGCAAGATTCTCGAAGTCTGCCTCAAACGAGCAGGCTATGAGGTAATCAGCTTTCCTGACGGGGTTGAGGCTATCCGCTGGCTCGCTACACCAGAGGCTCGTCACCCTCGGTTGGTGTTTCTCGATATCCAAATGCCTTGCATGGATGGCTACGTCGTGGCGAAATACCTCAAAGCCAGGCCGCTGTTGAGCGACATGGTCATAGTAATGCTTTCGGGCCGCACGGGAATCCTGGATCGATTGAAGGGGCGTCTGGCAGGAGCAAATGAGTATCTGACCAAGCCATTTAGGACCCAGACTATTCTTGCAATCGTTCAGACATATCTCGGATGCCCGCCTGAGCCAAATGAAGGATTGAGAGCTGAGGAGGAGTGCGGAAATACGATGGGGCACAATATCCTGATACACGGTAGATGGCAATCACCCTGACCTGTTCCCACCACCAGTAGGTGAACAAGGGCATTATGAAGGAGACGAAAGATGGCTGAGAACCGAAGCGAAGTTGCACACCTTTTGGCACAGATAGGTATTGAATACGAGGCTGCGCAACGCGGATTGATAGGACTGGCCTCTGGAACGAGCAACCACCAGTTCATTACTGCCCGCATGGAGCGGATAAGTGATCTGCACACCTCGTTGCAAGCCCTGGTGGGCGAATCAGCAACAGCTTTGCTTGCCGAACATTTACAGACTCTCCCTGATAACCCCGTCGCAGAAGGGACGGGGAACACACTTTTCAAATGATATTGGCAGAGGCAAGTAAAGATGTATCAGGACAAACAAAGGAAAGGGTACCAAAACATTACAGAAAGATAGTCGAGATATCCGAAAAGATGTAAAAGCGAAGTTGGATTTCCTGAATAAAGAAGATGTGAGGCTCACTCCCATTTAAATCACCCCTTGATTGCTACCCAGAATATGTTGGCTAGTTGAACATAGCCCGCGGGACTGGGGTGAAAGCCATCACCGCTGATGTATTCGGGATGGGCCGTTAGCTGGCTGCCGTGGCTGAAAAGATCTACGAGTTTCACACGGTAGTGGGAAGCGGTTATCGCGATGCCGGTGTTCCAACGCTTAATTTGCGCGAGCATCTGTGCTTTTTGCGCGGGTGCCAGGTTGGTAAAGGCGGGCCACTTTACTTAAAAGAAGACAGATTTATTTAGTTCATTGTAAAGAGGTATCCTTTCAGCTTGAGGCCTGGATTAAAGAAGCGTTGTATTTTTTGCAGAGTCTTATTGATCTGCATCAGCGAATCAAGTTCAAAGTAACCGGGTGAAACGACGACAATAATACTTTCCGATGTAGTAAATGCATTAACCGTTAACCACGAGAGAGCAGGGGGCAATCGATATGGTGAAAAGAATTCCAAGCCGCTTAGCCGCTTCACAAAGCACAGGAGTTTGCTGAAACTGCGCTCCAAGTTCAGCTTGTTCATTAACAACCTGAAGCAATTTCTCTCGTATTTGATGTACGTCCAAATCTCCTCCATCTATTTGTTAGGTACTTCTATCTTCAATGCTTATTTCACTGGAACGCCGAGCGCGGTACAAATGCATGAAGACGTACTGTAAGTTGCTCGGTTTACGCATCAAGCTCTCGGAGATGTGTTTGCATAGCCTTTGTTAGCTCTTGAACATTGTCAATTACTGCCCGCTTGTCTTTCTCAAGATCACTATATGAGTACGTATTGTGGTATTGAGCATTCGTATTAAGACTCATGACATAGCTATGAAAAGCCCTTCGTATCTCACCAAAAACGCTTTTCACATCTGCGCCGACATCTTCTAACACCAGCGTCATCATTGCATCATTGACTCCTCCTAATGCTTGCTGCAAGGTTGTATTTAATCGCTTGTCGCGATTTTCTTTTGTTTCTCCTTCGAGAACATATTGGAGTTGATGCAGGACTGCTTGATACTCTTCAGCCGCATTAAGGATTACTTTATACGCATTGAAAAGGCGTTCTCTCTTGATCCCCTTACTTGAAAGTTCGGGGGGTGAATGAGACGGCGTAGGTGACAGGTCTGTTGGGCTTACAAGCACAATATGAGAGGGATCGCAGCCTTCTTTCACCAACAACTCTGGCGTATTCTCTTCAGGTATCCCTTCCAGTAGTAAAGCTACCTTTCCTTGATCGAACGCTTCCTGAATGGAACGACCAAATCCAAGCGCACGATAAAATGAGGCAGCAAAGGTAATAGCTGCTTGGTCTCCGATTGCATTGTTCATCCCTATTGCGCAGTTGATTACTTCAACAATAGCCTCGGCTTGAGTTCGAGAATAGCAGGCATTTAATATCACCACCTGGATGTTATCCTTCAGAATAGTGAATAAAGCCTTTAATGTTCGTACATCTACAGGCTTGGGAGCGCCATTGATATCAACAAGGATAAGTTCACCTGACTGGCTACCGTGACCACTAAAATGCACGATATGAGGCTTATATCTGTTGAGCGATTGTAGCAAATCGTCGGGTCGAACTGCCCAATAAGACTCAACCTCTAGGTAATCTCTAAATTCTGAAGCGTAGATTTTCTCAGTTATTGCCCGAATCTCCTCATCCAACATAAGCTTACCCGTCTTTGAGGGATTAGCTGCCAGGAATAAAACTTTGATCTTGCCCACGGCCTCCTCTTTCTTCTGCTTGGCGAAATACACTGTCGTTGTGGCAATTGTATAGGAATCTTAACTCGATTACAAGAAATTCGGGCGCTTCTCTTTCGCAGCATGTTATACTGGAGGGCGAGCGTTTGCATCTTACAGAACAGCGCTCTATATGACTATCACGACAATCTTGAGCAGGGAAATGGAGAGGATCGTTGACACAGGAAGAACGCATCAAAATAGCTAAAGAACAGGTGCAAGCATATTGCGAGACTACATACCCTGGAACGCAGATACACATCACGGGAGTTGCCCTACTCGACCCTGCGCTAGCATGGCCCAGGCAAGATAACCCTGATAAAGGTATTATAGATGGAGTACCAACGCCGAATGAGATGTGGCGTGTGTTTGTTGATGTCAACGAGGATAGACGAAGCGGGACTATCGAGGCAGATGTTGCGTGCTGGTATGCAGGCACACTGATTGCAGGGCTGGACAGGCTACCCCCTGAAATCGTAGGCATAAATAGAGTCTTCACAGAAGAGGAGAAAATTAGTATCGAGAGTACAAAGATAACGCATCCCTGGTAGCACAATCAACTTGCCAGCTTCAACAGTTTCATAGCTTGTTGAGAATAAAAAATTCATAAAGACAATTTTCGCATGGGCATGCTCCTATTGTGAAAAATCGGCGTCACGTTAACTCCCTCGTTATATCTGTTGAACGACAGAAACTGTACTATTATAGATGAAAAAATTAAGGCTAGGTAGGAATGAAGAGTTGAGGTCCGGCGTATATCCTGATAAGGTCTATCCCTGGCAGGGCGTGATGCAATCCGCTTATAGCGACCAGTTTGCGCACCTGGACGGGAACTATGGCTATAAGCTCGAGGTTCCACCAACGCACCCGGGCCTGCTTGGGCTGGCAACCTCCTGGTCTTCCGCGCGCGAATACCGCGACTTGATGACGAACGCGCCCCATATAGGGACGTTTATTGTGCTGTCGCGCGATAAGGGCGAAGGGGCGATTACCCTGGATCGCTATGGCGAACCGGTTATCGATTACGTGGTCTCTGTTTATGACCGGAACCATATCTTGCATGGCCTGCGCAAGGCTGCGCGCGCGCATTTTGCGGCAGGCGCGAAGGCTGTCCTGTCCGTGCATAGCAGGCGCGCGTACATGGAGCGACCTGAAAACGGCGTGGTGACCGAGCAGCAGTACCGCGAGTTTGACCGGCTATTGGAGCGGCATGGCATGGGCGTCAATCGCGTGATGATGTTCACCGCTCACCAGATGGGCACCTGTCGCATGGGGGCTGATTACAGGACATCGGTGACTGATGGCAATGGGCAGGTCCATGGCGTGAAGGGGTTGTTTGTGTGTGATGGTAGTCTCTTCCCTTCGGCTTCTGGCGTCAATCCTATGTTGTCAATTATGGGGCTTTGTCATAAGGCCAGCCAGTATATCAAGACGGTTGTATGAAGCGACGTTGATAGAGAGAAGGAGAAGAGCGAGCAGGGGTAGCCCACATTCCGCGCTTTTGACAGGTGCTGAGGAATTTGTTAACGAAGGAAGTCCTTATTTTCGCACCTGTTGGGTATACCCCAGTTTTGGCCGCCAGAAACTCTTGCAGATGTCGGACCAGAGCGTACTCATTACGTGAAGCTCCTGTTTCACACAAGTTATATCGGGTGGCCTTTTGTTCACATCCATATCGAGCATGCTGGCGATAAGT
>JBGQJX010000168.1:0-8543 GCA_041499255.1 Ktedonobacteraceae bacterium
GACCTTTGTCGCCAACTGGCTGAACTCGAATGTTCCCGTATTGACGAACAGGATCATAATGCCGATGATAAAACCTACGTCACCAATACGGTTCACGATAAAGGCCTGAATAGCCGCGCTGGCTGGTTGAGGTCGATCTTCGAGCGGTTTGGCTTTCTTGTTGATCCAGAAACCAATCAGTAGATATGAACTCAGACCCACCAGCTCCCACCCCACAAAGATAACCAGGAAATTCTGCGCGAAAACTATGGCTAACATCGAGAATGTAAACAGCGAGAGGTAGGAGAAAAACCGTGCGTACCCCGCCGAATTTTCCATGTATCCCTGGGAGTAGAACTGGACAAGTAATGAGATGGTCGTCACTACCACCATCATGGCGATTCCAAGATTATCCAGGTGGAATGAGACTGCATAACTGGCGGTTCCTTGCACAAGCCAATCGTAGGACAACACTTGTATTCCTGCCTGTGGCAATGCCGGGGCAATCCCAATAACGCCCGCCGTATTTAACAGCAGTAGCCACGCGTAGAGACACGCGAGAGCCATTATGGCAATCCCGACGTAGCCGCTTACCAGCGCTCCCATCGTGAGATGCGCTACTTTGGGGTCCTCGTCGTCGTCGAGCCCGTGCTCGCCGTGATCGTCACCATGTGATCCCTTCGCTTCGACGTCATGAGCATCAGCGTGCGTGCCACCATCATGTGCTTCTGCCGTGGCAACACGAGGACGACTGAGCATATCCCAGACGCGCGTCCCAAAAATAATAACTGCAAAGGAGAAAAGCGGTGCGAGCAAAATCAGCCAGGACAATTGATAAAATACCATTTTGATCACCACTTCATGATATCAATTTCGCCAACATCCACTGTACTGCGTTTGCGATAGATAGCAATGATCATTGCTAATGCCACCGCCGCCTCAGCCGCAGCAACTGTGATGATGAAGATGGCGAAAATTTGACCGGTCAGATAAGTTGCATATGTGGGAACTCTGTTATAAAACGAAAAACCCACCATGGTAATATTCACAGCGTTCAGCATAATTTCAATGCCCATCAGCACTGCGACGGCATTGCGTTTTGCAAGTGCGCCATAGAGTCCAATGCAGAACAGGACCGCACCTAGTACCAGGAAATGATTTAAACTGAGCCCCATTGAATTAGTCCTCCCTGCCGATGACAATTGCGCCAACAATCGCTACCAACAATACCAGGGACGCAATTTCAAACGGTAACACGTAGCTATAAGTAGTGGGACTATAGAGCAATTGACCAATGCGTACAACATTGCTGATACCTGCCGGCAACTGCCCTGAGCCGTCGCTTACAGCGGCAACGGCATGTGGGCTGACCGCTGCTGCGTAAACGATGATAGCGCCTACAAATGCACTGACAATTACTGCCAGCCACCACTGCTTATTGTTGGGATTGCTGTTCAACTGGATATTGCTTGTGCGTGTCAGCATCAGTGCGAACAGTATGAGGATGGTCACCGCGCCGGCATAAATAAGAATTTGTACAATGGCGATAAATTCAGCATTGAGCAGGAGATAAATACCGGCAGCCATTGCAAAGACTATCACCAGGGATAAAGCGCTGTGCACGATATTTCGTTGTGTCACTACCAGCAGCGCGGCCCCCACCAGGATCACGGCAATAATCCAAAAAATAACCGTCACTAAATCCATAAAATAAGCCTCCGATGTCGTTCGGATAGTAGTTTCAGTCTCATGTGAGAAGAGAATGCCCAATCACTACAACTGCTTCAACCTCACCCTTATTTGATATTACCGCGATTCCACATGTGAATGCCACTTCCGTGTAGTTCTTTATTCCTATTGTATTGTATTTGATATTGTATCATGCGCAGCGCTCAATGCTGGGTTATTAGGAGTGGTAGTACCGCTCACATTTTAGCAAAACCTATAACTTGTGGCAAGGTCACCCTTAGAAACATCACGCTATCTATGCTATAATTTGTCTATCATTATTTCCCATCTTCTTAATAAAATTAAAAGGTTCTATGACGAATGAGTATTTTGCAAATGACCACAGATTCTGGTCTCTCTGGTAATGCACAGTGTCCAAATTGTCACTCTGCTCTACCTTCGCAGGCTGCATTTTGTGTTTCTTGCGGTGAGCGTATTGAAAAGAAAAATGTTGCTTCTCTCTTGCAGGATAACACTGATATCGCTGCACATTATCGTATCACTTCTCTTGTGCGCCGCCGTCCATTTGTCAGCCTTTTTTTTGCTATTGATAATCAGCATCTACATCCAGTCGGTATTCGTGATACCGACATTAGCAGCTTGAACAATGAAGAACGAATAAGCGCCAGCGAGATATTACAAAAAGAATACGACCTGCTGCGTCGCGAAAGCATACCTTCAATTATGCCTGTTATCGATCTGCGACACTTTCAAGGGCACCTCTATGTCGTTTCTAGTTGGCCGTCTTCCTCAAGCGCTGGCCAAAGAGGGTCAAACGCTCGCCTCCACACGCTTCAAGACGTTCTTCAAAGCGGTATTGGTCTGCCTAATATGCAGGTGTCACTCTTCTGGGTTGAGCAGCTCTGTTACTCGTTGGATACATTGCACCGCCAGCAAATCGTCCTCGGCGATCTGGATCCGCATGCCCTCATCCTTGGCAGCAGCGACTATACCAGTCATCTACTCCTGCTGGTTTCCTGGATGCCTTCCATCATTCGTAGCCTGCTACCTCGCACCCCAATTGTAAATAGTACCTCCAATTTCAGTGCTCCTGAAGTATTGCTAGGGAAACCAGAGCCATGCTCCGACATCTACAGTTTGGGAGCAGTGTTATACCTCTTGCTGACAGGTGTACCACCCGAAGGTCCTATGGCGCGGATGCATCGCAGTCTACCTTCGCCAGCTCAAGTCAACGCGCGTATCAATGCTCGGCTTGACGACTTTGTGATGAAAGCCTTGTCTATTGATAGTTCTGAACGCTTCCAAAGTGCAGGTGAGATGGCAGAGGCTCTTTTTCGTATGAAACCAAATGGTAAGCGAGTTTTTCCTAAAATATCTTCTCCATTACCTCCTGTTGCTGAATTACGTGTAGAAGATACTCAGCCGGATAAGATTCCTGCAACAAAACAAAAGTCTGAAGAAAAAGCCAAAATCGATACCGTGCTCATCACACCTCTTCCGGAAGGCAATCTCACTGCCTGGGAAGCAGCCAAAAATAGCGAGGATACACCGACCTCAACGTTGGAGCAAGCTTCACTTGTCGTAAAGAGAGCAGAGGAGCACGCTGTTGCCGTGGAAACGCCCCAGCAGCATGAGAATGTAGCATCGTTCAGAACTCTTGAGGCTCCTCATAATGAAAATGATTCCTTGCTTGGTCTTTCAACAAGAAGTACCGCCAGATTTCTGCAGCGGGTACAACGTCTCGTCCTTGGAGAGCAAAAGCGTAGCACGACGGCGGCAGCAATTATTGAAACGCCTATGCGTGTACAGCCTGACCAGCCCTATACCATCCGTATTCAAATAATGGGAAGAAATGTGCCCGGGATGGTAAATCCATTAGGGGGATTCTCACGCTCTGCTGGCGGGAAACGTCTCCCCGCAGGGTTGAGTGCCCTCATTGAAGGAGAACAAGTCTTTGTTGAAATACGTTCTGTCCTGTTTCAGGACACTGCCTATATTGTACAGCAGGCTACAGTTCACATTCCACCAGGCAGCTTTGCCGCTGAAGTAACGATACCTATGCAACCGCTCTCAAACGGGCCAAGCGGAAGACGCGAGCGCTTGCACATTTTCTTTATGGACGAGATGCACCGCCCACTTTATGAAAAGCCATTCATCGTGGAATTATTCGTTTCACACCTGGTGCAGCCCGGTCGCGAAGGGCACAATGTCTTAACTATTCCAATTTAAAATCCCCTTCGCAACAGGTCAATGAGGATTGCAGCTATTCTTGTATAGAAATATAGGTATATTCTCCTATTCTCCTCTTCTTCAGCCCCATATCCCCCAATGTAGAGTATACTTGTCCCTGAGTTTGGGAATATTCCCATCGCTCTTTACTAACAACAGTTGTGAAGACTTCTTAAGTGCGTTCAAACAAAGAAAAACACACAAGAAAGCACGCCACGTGGGGGCTTTCATCTATTGATAAGCCATGGAGGGGAAAATGGCAACAATAAATATGCCAGCGCCAGCAAAAAACTTTGATACCGCCGATCCAATGTTATCAGAAGAATATGCCGTGAAAGCGATGCCGTCACTACTTGGTTCACTCGATATGACGGTGGTCTATGTAATGATCATCTTTTTCATTACAAATGTCACGACCGCTATCGTTGGGGGGGCCGCTACTTTTACCTACTGGATTCTCGGCGCAATCACTTTTTTTATACCATGCGCTATTGCAACGGCGCAGCTTGGTGTCATGTTCCCGCACGAAGGTTCGCTCTATAACTGGACACATAAGGCGCTTGGTGGGTATTGGAGCTTCTTTGTTGCCTTCTGCGCCTGGTTCCCTGGTGTATTACTGATGGTGGCCGGAGCCGATACCGTCGTAACCTACCTCATGGGCCTCAACCCGAATTGGTTTACCCAGACATGGCAGCAGGGACTTGCGGTGATCGCACTGCTTATTATCTGCTGTATTATAACCCTCCAACCTTTTCGTACTGTGCAAAATATGGCCAATGTGATGTTTGGTTTTATCATGCTGGCTGTGATTATTGTCGGTATCGCGGGCGTGGCATGGTTCGTCGGCAAGCACCCGTCCGCTACGAGCTTCAGCCATCCTTCTGACTGGTGGTTAACACCCACCAACTTTGTCGTGTTTGGCGCAACTACGCAGGCGTATCTGGGCATAGAAGTGCCGATGAATATGGGCGGCGAGATATTAGGACGTAAAGTAATTACACGTCACTTGCTCTGGGGAACTATCATCGTTATTGCTGCCTACCTGGTCACTACCTTTACTCTGCTGACGATTGAAGGAACAGCTGCTACTGGCATACTTTTCTCGGTAGTCACTGTCGTAGATATGGGGCTGAACAAGTTTTTTGGTGACATCACCGCCATTTGTGTCATCGGTTTCTTTCTTATGGCCCCTGTCGTTTACAATTATTCTTATGCGCGCCTCCTGCTGGTTGGCGGCATAGACAAACGTCTTCCAGTACATGTTGGCCGGCTCAACAAACATCGCATCCCCGCGAATGCCATTATCTTTCAGACCTCTGTTGCCATTGGATTGGCTGCAATTGTCTACTTGATTACTCCACTCTTTACTCAGATGGGAAACCCGGCTGATCTGACCAACGAGGTGTACAACGTTATGCTTGCCGCCTCCACCCTGGTGTGGGCAATTTCGACGGCTTTCCTCTTCATTAACCTGGTAAAATTTTACGTGATGGATCGACACGCTTTCCGCAAGCAGCTTATCTTCCCCATGCCGGTATTGTGGATAAGCATTGTGTTCGGTATTGTTGCATGCGCGCTCAGTATCGTCGACACGCTCTACTTTTCCTGGATACCCCAGCAGATCGATAACAGCCATTGGTGGTACATTATCGGCGGCCTCACCCTGGTTTGTATTATTATCGCTGCTTTCGGTGGTATGCTTGCTAGCAATGAAGCTGCATGGCAAGACTTTAGCAAGTAATATCATTCAATGCGGTAGAAAAATCAGTACTGCTTCGTGCTTGCAACCAATCGTTCAGCGTTCCTGCCATGCGTAATGGCATGACCATGTACATGATAGTTGATTTGTTGTATTTCGTCTCACCAAAATCGAATACTGGCAATATATGCGGATGATCAAGCGTTGTAATGACTTTCATTTCGCGCAGGAAGAGACGAGATGCCTCTTGTGATGCTATGGGGTCAGGATAGCCGGTGGTTTCTGCCTGGATCACCTTGATCGCTACTTGTCGAGCAATACGGGTATCTTCGGCGAGATAAACTTCGCCCATGCCACCTTTTCCAATCAGGCGCAAGAGGCGATATTGACCAAGTTGCATACCTTCTAGCGACATCATTTTCACCGTTTCAACAAAGTACAAGCAAACAGCACGTGCCTATATTACATAGAACGTTTCTATAGCATAACGCTTGCTTAAAATGAAGTTGCTCGATAGGCCTATGAAGGCCACTGTAAGGCCCGTCGCCTTAGTTATTAGCAGCGTTTAAGTGCACTGACCGTTTGGTTGAATGCCATTGGACGTTATCTGGTTGGGGCTACTGGTAATTACTTCACCAGTACCTGGGTAGGTATGGTCAGCCGGTAGGTTCCCGGACCACGAGAATTTGTAAGTCTTCGTCGTCTGCCCGGCAGCGAAAGTCAGGTTGGCCGTTGTGCTGCTATGTCCGTTGTTGACGGTGTAGTCAAACTGCACCGTCCCACCCGGGCTATTGGAGGTGACAACGAATGTGGCCGTGTAAGTAACGGTCACATTGGTACCACAGGCTTTTCCCGCAATAGAGGTCGGATTAACTGTCATGGTCACGCTCACAACACTGAAAGGGGTGGGTGTCGCCGTAGGTGTACTGGCTACAGCAGTAGCCGTTGCATTGGCAAATCCCTGGGCCACCGCAGTTTCGGTTGCGCTCGCCTGGTTAGCGTTAGCTGTTGCCGTGGCGTTCGTGTTTCCCTGGGCGCTGGCGGTAGCTGTGGTGTCGGCGGCCGTGCTAGTTGCCAGAGCATTGGCTGTATCATTGGATTGCGCCGTGCTCGTGGTATTGCTTTGAGCGGTGGCAGTAGCGTTTACAGATTCGTTTGCGCTGGAACTGGTGAAGTAAAAGAACGCGAAGCTCCCACTGCCTATGAGGAGCAGCAAAACCAACACGATAATCAAGATAGCTAGCCCGGTATTGCGCTTGCGGCGGGGCCGGTTGTCCTGCGGAGGGAATGCTGAGCCACGATCATAGTAAGATGGTGGCATGGGGGTCGGTCTACCAGCGCCAGACATGATCGTGGGATTGTCGCTGATACCTGGCCGTGCCGTCTGGTTATAAGTGATGGATGTTCTATCTTTGCCGCTATACGTCACTGATTGCTCACCCGCGGCTAAAACTGGCGGATAATTGACTCCTGTATTGGCAACGGCAATAGTTAACAACAACGGGATGGCTACCCCTCCACTGCCAGGGGTGTTATCCTGTCCCATAACGCGAATCACCTGGCCGTCCTGTATACCTGCTGGCACTTCAACTCTGAGGTGACGGCCTCCCGAAAGCGTTAAGGTTCGGATGGTGCCATTGATGGATTCAGCATAGCTAACTGCGAGCGTGGCGCGGATGGCGTCAGAAAGTGGTTTGCTCTGGGTATTCAGCACAGTAGGGCTATCAATGAGCAAAGCTTCTTGCAGGGCTTTGCCGAAGGTTGAAACGGATACAAAGCGATTTTCAGGCCTTTTCGCCAGTGCGCGCAGGAGAATTGTATCCACATCATGGTTGAGCGCGGGATTCAAGGTGCTTGGTGGCTTAGGTGCAACGCTCAGATGCTGGTACATCATCTGTCCTGGCCCACCCTGAAAAGGAGGGCGTCCAGCCAGAAGCTGGTAAGTCATGATGGCAAGAGCATACTGATCGGAGGCGGGAACAGGATGACCTTCCCATTGTTCAGGCGCCATATAAATAGGCGTGCCGCGTATAGCCTGGCTTGCTCCTGAGGTCCCGGCCGTCAATTTCGCGATGCCAAAATCAGCGAGCAGCAAATCGGGGAGAGGCGCATTGCGATTGCTGCGAATAAGGAAATTCTGTGGTTTGACATCCTGGTGAATGATATCGTTGTCGTGCGCATGTTGGAGAGCATCTGCGGCCTGGTGGAGAAGATGCGCGACATCGATGGGGGAGAGCAGATTGCCTTCCCCACGTTGTTGCAGCCAGGTGGCAAGCGAACCTTCCGAACAATAGGGCATAACCATATAGGTGAGAGGAGCGCCATTGACAACCTCCTCGCCAAAGTCAAAGAGCGGTAGGATATTTGGGTGATTGAGCTTGGCGATGGCTCGGGCTTCTCGCTCAAACAGGCGCGCCGCGTCTGACGTGGTGTTGGAGTCGGGATAAGGCGTGGCTTCCGTCCGAATGACTTTGATAGCTACCTGTCGATTGATGCGTGTATCTTCTACGAGATAGACTTCCCCCATACTCCCACTTCCCAGTTGTTTCAGAATACGATATCGACCGTTTTGCAGCATTTCCAGTGGCATATTCCTACCTCGCTTTTAAGCTACAGGGCATCCGCTACAGAGCCTGATGAAAAAATTGCTCTAAAACAGAGCTATGAGTACGGAACGTAGTATAGCATACCTGGGAAAGCGTGAGAATATGTTTGGATTTTCCAGGGCGTGTGATTTATGGTAAAAATGCCTTTATTGCGACTCAGGCAATGTCGACTGTTTCAAGAGTATCAAGAGTATCAAGAGTATCATGTGTATCATGTGTATCATGTGTATCAGGCAAGTTTGAGTCGAAGTGGCTCACTGTTTCAAGAGTATCAAGAGTATCAAGAGTATCAAGAGTATCAGGTGTTTCAGGTGTTTCAGAAGGAATCGTGAATTATTCCA
>JBGQJX010000169.1:0-8529 GCA_041499255.1 Ktedonobacteraceae bacterium
ATATCGGGATTGCTTTGTACGACTGTCCGGAATTCCCAGACGGGCAGGAGCAAGGCTGTGACATCATCTACGGCGGTAACCGTGGCCGAACGGGGTAAATCATCGAGTAGGGCCATTTCACCTAACACCCCCCCTGGGCCTTCCGTACCTAGAACATCCTCGGCTCTATCTGGATTTTTTGCCTGGGTAATGCGCACCGTACCGCTGGTCAGTACGTAAAGGCCAACGCCGGTGTCGCCTTGTGAGAATAAGGTGCTACCTGCGCTGTACTTGCGTTCCTGGCAACTTTTGGCAAGTGCTAGCAGATCTTTCTTATCGAGGCTGGAAAATAAATTTACGTGCTTCAGGGTATCTTCGTACATATTCGAAAGCTCCTCCGTATCGTTTCGTGTGGGAGTTTTCCGATACTCCGGGCTGGTCTATCGTTAGAATGTATTTTACCACAACCTTCCAACTAATCCTAGCAGTAGTTTTTGACTTTCTTGATGGAACACAATACAATGGGAAAAAGAGAATGGTTTCAAAACAGATACATAGTCTATACTCAGAACAAATCAAGGGATTGAGGAAGATAGAATTGTATGGCAACGCAAGACAAAACAGCGGCTGAAAAGAGGTTACAGGCTGGTATCACAGCTTATAGCGAGGGCAAGCTTGAGGCGGCAGCAGACGCTTTTATAGAGGCGGAAAAACTGTTCCGGCAAGCGGGTGATGTTAAACGCGCAGGTGATAGTCGCTCGTTGTTGGCGGATGTGCAGCGAGAGAACAACCTTGTTGAGCAAGCAATTAGCAGTTATAAGCGTGCGATGAAGTTGTATCGTGAAGCAGGAAGGCTATTGAATGAAGCGCAGGCAGCTCTCGCAGTTGGACACCTGGAGCGGCAACAGGCTCACCTGGACCTGGCGCAGGAGGCTTATGAGAACGCGGGAAGACTATATAGTATGGAGCAGGGCGGCTATGCGCTGGGTGAGGGTAATGTAGCATTCGCGCTGGGGCATATCGAATTACAGCGCGGCAACACTGAGCAGGCTACAACGTACTACCAGCAGGCTATTCGCCATTTTAGCGATGCGCAAGATAGCATCAATGAAGCGGATGCGCTGCGTAGTCTTGCCGAAATTATCCGCCTGGCACGGCGTTTTGACGAGGCACTATCCAGTTACCAGCGTGCTCTTGATGTCTACCGGACGCATAAGGATAAGTATGGTATCGTTGATACTCTCATAGGGTTGGGGCATATATACCTGGACCAGCGAAGATTAGACGAGGCGGCTGATACGTTTGCTGATGCATTGGAACAAGCACGCGCACTGGAATACGAATTAGGCGAGGCTGATGGAAGCCTGGGGTTGGCCGAAGTTGCTCAATCGCGGGGTCAGTCAGACCAGGCCTTGACCAACGCCCAGCTAGCTCTCCAAAAATATACAGAGAGACAAAACGCCCTGGGCACAGCTCACGCAAATCGCTTATTGGGTGAGATCAACACAAGGAGAGGGCAACTCTCCTATGCGAACTCGACAATGGAGCGAGCATTACGGACGTATAAAGCGATCTCGTACCATATTGGACAGGCAGAAACATTGGCAGGGCTTGGTGAGATTCAGCAACGGCGAGGCTATTTGGCAACGGCGGCCCAGACCTATAACGATGCGCTAGAGCTAGCACATAAGCTTCAGAATGAACTGGTAGAAAGTAGAACTTTGCTAGGTATGGGCGAGGTTTATCGTAAGCAGGGACGAACGTCGCTGGCTGGAGTATGTTATCAAGATGCGCGAAATCGTTTGGAGCAGTTGGGAGATGAGGTAGGAGTGACAGAGGCGCTCATTCGCCAGGCGCGGCTGGCCGTCTATGGTGGCCAACTGGATGAGGCAAGCTCTTACCTGACAAAAGCCGCGGCCAACCTTGCAGCATCTACTTATGAGACCCAATTATCGCCGCTATTCCTGCTTGTACAGGGGCAGTTGGTGCTCACACAGGGTGATTTTGCACAAGCAGAAGTGCGTTTTAACGCGGCATTTAGACAAGCTGAGAGGCTGCAAGAACCATTGCTCGCTGCTGAGTCACTGCTGAGTGTGGCCAGGGTAAAACTGGCACAAGGAGAGTTAGATTCCGCGACAACACTTTTTACGGAGGCGGAGCGGCGGTTCCAACTGATCGAGAGTACAGATGGTGACGGAGCAGCCGTCCTGGGAGTTGCGCAGACACTCATCGGCCTGGAGCGCTGGGAAGAGGCGATGCAACGCTGTGAGGCGGCATTAACGCGGTTCAATCAGAGCGATGATTTGATAGGGCAGGCCGATACTATGCTTGCGCTCGGATTGGCCCACCGCGGCGATGGCTCACTTGAAGAGGCGTCAGCAGATTTTGACACGGCATTGAGGCTCTATCAAGAGCAGCAACAACCGCTGGGTGAAGCAGATACGCGCTACGAACGAGCTGGAATATATATAGCGCAAGGAAAGTTGGATGACGCTATCGACGAGTTGAGCAGGGCAATAGGACAGGTTGAGCAGGTTATGAAGTCCTTGAAGACGCCACAGCAGTGGAATATGTTCCTGCGGCAGTACCCGCAGTTTTATGCGCAATCAGCAATTACCCTGGTACGATTGAACAGAGATACAGAGGCGTTAGTACAGTTACAATCGTTTGCGCAGATCGCAGGAGCTGCTATTATTACGCAGCATATGAGAGCGTATGAAGAGACGATACCTACAAGCAGCGACGACATGTCAGAAGAAGAGATACAGGCGAATAAGGACCTGGTTAAGCGATTAGAGCAATTGAGGAAGAAGTTGAGAAGGTGAGCGATCGTAGCTTGCCATGTGGACGCAAAGAGCTTATGATACAAGGAAGTAAATTGCATACTTTCAACAGGAAATATAGTATTGCCGAGAGGAATTCTTTCTAATGGATATGCGGTTCTTACGTGGAAATCCACAGGCCCCAAAGGGGCATGCTATTTTTATTGCGCGAAGTACTAGTGACCCAAGAACTGTCTTCTGCACGTATTGTATAGTGCCACCAACACCGTTATCGTTAGCAAAGTATCTCCCCTCATTCCTGGCCGCGCAGTTGCCACCTGAGGAACTACGTGAAGCTGCAAATGTCAATGTTATGCCGATCCCTCCGATGTTGGAAGAAGGAAGCAGTTTAGAGCACCTGCAGATGCTGGCCGATCGTCGCGATGACGACCTGTGCGATATTGGTTCCATCAATCCAAAGGATGAAGGGGCGCGGATGCAGCGAGTCGCGGAGGGATGTCAGGAGTATGGGCAGCTATACCTCAACTATACACTCACCTTCGAGCAAGTGACATCAACCGCACGAATGGATCAACTGAACGAGCCAGGAATTCCACTGGATGACCTGGACACTGAAGAGCTATTGATTCAGACAATGACTGACCGCGAGCGACTGACAGAATTAGGGAAGTTCGTGGGCATGGCCCGGTACGCATTGGAAGGGCACGATACCAACCTGCTGCAAGAGACGAAGCAGAAGATGCAGCGTATAGCAGGACGTCTAGCAGAAAAATATAAAACTTTTGAGCTGGTACATGTCGCCACAGACCCTGGTGAGCGAGGCGCACGATTGGCGGAGCTATACCTGGAGCGGGCTTTTAAGCTTCTCGACGAGGAGTACGCAGATATTCCACAGATTGAGCGAGCTATTCGCGAACTACAAGGTTAAAGATACTGGTCATACGTTGAGCCATATAGGGAGTGAAAAAGAGATATGCCTACCATTGGAATGGGCGTCGATATAGCGGCGCTTGTTGACGCTACTATTGCTGAGAATAGCCAGGAAACTATTGCGATCTCCCGCGAGCTTTTACGCGGCGGCGCACCAGCAGCTGAACTCGCGGGGCGGGTGGGATTGATTGCAGCGGCTGGCGACAGTGATGGCCATGCTGTAGTGACACTTAGCGCGGCGGCAGCGCTGAGCCGTTGGATGATGGCAGTGCCACGGCTGCCAGAACAAGATCTAGAAAGTCATGAGCAAGAACTGCCACTTCTGGCACAGGCGCTGACTGCTACAGCCCCGGAGCTGAGAGAAGGGAAGAAGACCGAGGTCAGATATCCTGATCCAATCTATCCGAGCGAACTGGAAGGGAAAACGGTTGACGATGCAATGCACGAGGCTGTTTACGGCAACGATGCGACGCGTGTCGAACAACTTCTCCTGGGCCTTTATGGAACCGGTGCGGATTATCGTACGATGGAGGTGCGCACCTATGATGGGATTTCTACGACGTTCCAGGATGCAGGACATCCACTGATATTTGCGGTACGAGGTTTTCAGTTGTTGGACGCAGTTGAGTGGGGAGAGCGAGCGCCACGTATTTTACACTGGCTTACTCCCCATCTCCCATTGCATAGCAAGGAACCTGAGTGGGTTCAAGCGGTGCGAGCATTTCACGCTGAGCCCGCCCATAGTCTTGCAAGTTTGCGCACCCGCCTGTCTGCACCGAAAGATGTCAATGCTCTGTCGCTGCGCAGCTTGATAGAGAGCAATGCTGATACAACACAAATTTGCCAGGGCGTTTATGACGCGCTCATGAAGGGAGGAGCATCGTCTCGCGGCGTGGGTTCGGTGATCGCGCTGGCGGCAGCAGATCTCATGCTGAGAGTGGGAGATGGTGATCGCGACGAGTTTGTACGAGCAGCGCATGGGCTCCTCTTCACAGCAGCTGTGCGCGTAGTATTTGGGCGCGTGCAGGATACCGCAGCACTGCCATTGCTTTATACTGCCGCAGCTTATGCCAATGTAGTGTATAAAGAACTGGGTCAACCCGTACATACGGTCGAGAAGACGTCGATGGCGGGTTCTTTGGGCGGCGGCTTGATTGCGCCAGCGCTACTGGAAACTTTGAGCGAGCAAGTCGAGGCAAGGGATTACAACGAGTCTGTTTCAACCGCGCGACGCTATCTGAAGCTCGATTATGACCCACGGGCGCTATTTGCCACGATTGGTCTCCTGGCCGCTCGCGCGGATGCTGCCACAGATAAGGGACATACGCTACAAATCGTGCAGGCGGCTGGCGAGGAATACATGGCATGGCCATCTTCTTTAGCTGACACCAATATCGATGCATTGTTATTCGCGGCGCTGCGAGCGGCTGCGTTTGCCAGGCGCAATGACCTGGTAAATGATTTGTAGTGTGAGGGGGCTGGTTGAGGGAAGGTTCCGATGATGATTATTGAGGATTATGTAAATGTATGATAAGAAACGTATTCTTGTGCGATCTAGACTACTGCCTATTTTTCTGTGTTTCATGAGTATTCTCCTGGTGAGTTGTGATTTGGGAATTAATCCGGCTCCCACGGTGAAAAAACTAGTGAAGGCGCCTGCTGACAAACAGGTGTACATATTTCCTCAGGTGGGGATCAGCGATATCACGACGCTTGATCCTGCGCTGGTACTGGCGGCGGACCAACCTTCGATGAGCGCTGTAGAGATGATTTACAGCGGACTGCTGGCGCTGAACGATAAACTCGAAGTGCAACCTCAACTTGCACAGTCCTGGGATGTGTCCCAGGACGGCCTTAATTATACGTTTCACCTGCGCCATAACCTGAAATTCAGTGATGGCACACCGCTTAGCTCGACGGATGTGGCCTACAGTATTGATCGGGCGCTACAACCTACCACCAAGTCTACGGTTGCTCCCATTTACCTATCTCTCATAAAAGATTCTGATAAATTGTTAGGTGGATTTATTCCAACACTGATCAATGATAGTCTGATCACGCCAGATGCGAATACGCTGGTGATCAGTATTAAAAAAAGAGCGCCACACTTCCTGGCAATGCTCACCTATCCTTGTTCCTTTGTAGTTGAAAAGCACCTGGTTGATACATATAAAGAGGCCTTTACAGATCACCTGACAGAGGGGGGAAGTACAGGCCCTTTTAAGGTTTCACAGTATACTCATGGCAAAGAAATCGACTTCGTCCCAAATAAGAACTACTATGGACCGCAACCGCAATTGCACAAGGTAGTTTTTCCGTTTTACCAACAATCGGATAACGCCTACCACGACTACCTCACTGGTAAGGTCGATACAACAGGGATCCCGGTCACGACATTTGCAAACGATAAGAAGCGCAACGATTTCCACCAGATTCCACAGCTATGGATCAATTATTACACCATGAATTACCTGGCGAAGCCATTCGACAATATCCACATCCGCCAGGCATTTGCCCTGGCTATTGACAAAGCAGCCATTGCCAGGGATGTCTGGAAGGGAACGGTTTTACCCACAAATCATATCGTGCCGCAGGGTATGCCAGGCTATAGCACCAATCTGACCGGGCCGGATGGTACACAGAGTATGAAAGGAAACCCGACGCAAGCGAGGGCCTTGCTACAAATGGGATTGAAGGAAGAGAACCTATCGGCATTACCGCCGATTAAGCTGACGTATGCGACATCGGCGAATTTCGCCTATTTTGACCTGGAAGTGGCAGCGATGATCAAGATGTGGCAAAACGTGCTCGGTGTTACTGTTACGCCTGAAGCCATAGATTATAATTCGCTCCTTACCCAGGTTACGCTGGCCACTGGCAATGCCGCGGGTTTGCAGTTCTGGGGGCTGACGTGGGTTGCTGAATACCCTGATCCACAAGATTGGTTAACGCGGCAGTTTGACAGCGGTGTGCCAAATAATAATATGAACTACGGCCAAAATACGAGCAGTGACGTGGCGAAACAGCAAATGCTGCAACAGCAGTTGGAAAATGCTGATAGTGATAGACAGGAAAAAGTGCGTATACAGGCGTACCAGCAGGCAGAACAACAACTAGTCAACGATGTGGCATGGATGCCAATGGAACAGGTGACAGCAACCTTCCTGCGGAAAACAACGGTAATCGGCATTGTTGACAACGCCCAGGGTATTATTCCTCCGAACGACTGGGCGAACATATACATCGGGCAATATGTCTAGAGCAGGCATGCTCTTCACCTGCTGTGAGATTTAATTATGGTTCGACGTAGTAACTATATGCTACCGCTTGCACCGGTTAACATGCGAACGATTTTCTACTGGTCTGCCCTACTATGTGACGTAGCGCAGATTATGTACGGGAAAAGTAATTTCCGTCAGGCCAAAGACGGGGAGTTTACTTGAAGCGTCGGGTGAAAGGAGGGAGTAGCGCTCGCAAGAGAAGATCCCAAGGATCAGATAACCAAACTATACAGGAATGATTCTGTATAGTTTTCGTCGAACTAGAATTCATTTTTTACAAGGAGAAGTCACGAATGCGACCTAGCAAGAAGTTAATGACAAGGCTTCTGCCGACTTTCCTGGCCCTGATGGCTATGCTGCTAGTAGCCTGTGGTGGTTCAACGACGACAACACCTTCAGGCCCCACCAAAGCTACGCCAGATAAGCAAGTCATGGTATACCCTTTTGCGGCAGGTATTTCAGATATCAAGACGTTTGACCCGGGTCTGTCAACAGACCTACCCTCCATTGCTGCTATTGACATGGTATTTACCGGCCTGGTGCAGCTAAACGACAAACTCGCTATTGTACCCCAGCTTGCCTCGTCCTATAAAGAGGAAGCTGATGGGCTGACATGGACGTTCACCCTGAGACCAAACCTGAAGTTCAGTGATGGCACCACGTTAACATCAGCGGACGTGGCCTACAGTATTGACCGCGCTTTACAGCCAGCTGAAAAGTCCACCACCGGTCCGATCTACCTGGCCCTGGTCAAAGACTCCGATAAGCTGAACGCTGGCAAGATCAAGACCATCATTGGTGACAGCCTGTTGACACCTGATGCCAACACCATTCAAATTATCACCAATAAGAAAGCTTCTTACTTTCTGGATGCATTGTCCTATTCTTGCTCCTACGTGGTTGAGAAAAGCCTGGTTGACAAGTATGGCACAAACTTCACCGACCACCTGAGCGAGGGGGGCGGCGATGGCCCATGGAAGGTTCAATCGTATACACACGGCACCAATATCGTTTTTGTGCCGAACCCCAACTACTACGGCGCCAAGCCGCAACTGACAAAGCTCACTTACCCCTTCTACAAACAAGTGGACACGACTTACAAAGCGTACCAGGCAGGGCAGGTTGACTACGCCGGCGTTCCTTCCGCCAATCTCGCGCAAGCGAAGACGTTGCCGAACAACCAGTACCAGCAAATACCGCAGTTGTGGATCAATTACTACGCCATGAATTACCTGGTGAAGCCGTTCGATAATATCAACATTCGCCAGGCATTCGCCCTTGCCGTTGACAAGTCCCTGATTGCTCACAGCGTGTGGAAGGACACCGTCATCGCAACAAACCATATCGTGCCGCAGGGTATGCCGGGCTACAACGCGAACCTGACAGGCCCCCAGGGCGTGACGGATCTCAAGGGAGACCAGACCAAAGCCAAGTCGCTCCTCCAGCAAGGCTTGACGGAAGAGGGATGGTCGAGCGTATCTCAGGTCCCCCCGGTCACGCTTACTTATCCGAGCGGTAGTCAAGATCTGGACAATGAGGTTGCCGCCCTGGCACAG
>JBGQJX010000170.1:0-8511 GCA_041499255.1 Ktedonobacteraceae bacterium
GCACCGCGATACGCATCGGTGGGCGTCTTGTTGGTGAAGACGAGATCGAGAGCGGTATAAGTATGGGGAATGTCATAACAGCCATCGACCATGGGCAGCGTGAGGGCCAGGGCGATGATATCGGTGAAGAATTGGAGATAGGAACCGAGGTCGGAAATGACGTGGACCTTCAGCCCCATCACCTTACCATCCCTCGTGGCAGCGACCTCGATGTAATCGACCTGGCCGCGCCCGTGAATGGTGGACGTGAAACTCTCGTTGCGGCCCTCAATCCATTTTACCGGGCGGCCCGTTTGCATGGCAGCAAAGGCGACCAGGGCCTCTTCGGGATAAATATCTTGTTTGCAGCCAAAGCCACCCCCAACTTCGGGAGCAATCACGCGCAGCTGGTACTGGAGGAGCCCCAATTGCTCGGCCAGATAGTTGCGTAGCACGTGTGGCAGCTGTGTCGAACTCCACATCGTCATTGTCTTATCGGCCTTGCGGAACTCGGCCACTACGCCGCGTGTCTCCATTGGCGCGTGAATGAGGCGCTGATTGACCAGGCGAGCCTTCACGACGATACCCCCCTCAGCGACGGTCTGCGCGAAGACCTTGTCTATCTCATCGGTAGGTGGATGCTGAGAGAAGGCCAGATTGGTGCCGAATTCCTCATAGAGCACAGGGGCGCCAGGCTGCATCGCCTGCTCAACATCAATGGCCGCGGGGAGTGGCTCGTAGTCAACATCGATCAGCTCGAGAGCATCGTGGGCGATATAGGGGTCTTGCGCGATAACGACGGCAACCGGATCGCCATAGAAGCGCACCTTGCCCTCAGCCAGTGGGCCACGCCGCCCCATGCCTTTTTCGATGTGGGGAGGAAGGAGCACGCCCACCGACATATTACCAACCTTACCTTTGAGGTCCTCGGCAGTGTAGACGGCCACGACGCCGGGATGTTTGCGTGCCGCCTCCGTCTCGATGCTCGTGATGCGTGCATGCCCGTACGGACTGCGGAGAACGGTCATATAGAGCATCCCGATCAGTTTGATATCATCAACATATGTTGCCTGCCCCGTAATCAGACGGGGGTCTTCACGCCGTTTAATCGATGCGCCGATCATCGTTGCAATGCCCATATGTGCCTGCCCTTTCTCAATTGACGAGGAATGAAACAGTGCTCTGCTATGGATGTCAGAGACATCATATGCTAGGAGAAAAATACGAGTAGCGCATAAAATCGTTGATGAGTAGAAGATAGCACACAGCAGGCTCTGCCGTCAATCGCTGTGTCTCTTAGAGCAGGGTCTGTGAATTATTGCTGAGAGACAAAGGCTCCAAAAAGGCTGTGTTGCAAAAAGAAAACTGATCTGCTAGAGTAGGCGAAAAAGAGCGAAAGAGTCTCCTTTTCATGAGCAGTCAGAGTCAGAATCCTTTCAAATGGCGTCATTTCCAGGCAGACATCATTTCCTGTGCGTGAGGTGGTATCTGCGCTATGCGCTGAGTTATCGAGACCTCGAGGAAATGATGCGGGAGCGTGGCTTGTGCATCGATCACATGACGATCTACCGTTGAGTGCAACACTACGCACCAGAATTAGAGAAGCGCTGCCAACCCCATCTCAGAGTGACAAACGACTCCTGGCGCGTCGATGAGACGTACATCAAAGTGAAAAAAGTCTGGATGTACCTCTATCGCGCTGTGGATTCTCAGGGAAATACTCTGGAGTTTCTCTTGAGCCCGAAGCGCGATACGGAAGCGGCTAAACGCTTCTTCTCGAAAGCGCTGGCTGCGCCCCATATCAGCACTCCTCGAGTCATCACGGTTGATAAAAATGCCGCCTATCCAAAGGCTTTCAAGGAGCTGAAAGCAGAAGGGATCATGCCAAACCCTTGTGAACTGCGGCAGAGGAAGTACCTCAACAACCTGGTCGAGCAAGATCACCGCTTCATCAAACGGTTGGTCAAGCTCGGGATGGGCTTCTTTTCGTTCGAGACCGCGTGGCGAACCTTGCAAGGATATGAAGCAATCAACATGCTCAGGAAAGGTCAAATGCGTGGCATAGAAAAAGGAGATAGCGTGAAACAAGCGGCATTTATCGCAAGCTTGTTTGGAGTGGCTGTCTAAGCTGAACAGAGGAGTGAGATTTCGCGCCTCTAGCATTCCTCTCAGATTTCTTGCAACACAACCCTTTAAAGAGGCGCAGGAACTACCATCCTACATCCTTGATACTATGAAACTGACCCCTATGCAAACTGTTGATGAGGTATTAAGACACGCACGTGTAGACATTGCGTCAAAGTGAGTTTGTGGTATCATCATTTAGGTAATAAACAACTGACGACCTCCGAAGAAAACAGAGCTCGCCAGCTGTTCGGTGTAAGACTTTGTTTTAATTGTAAGACTTTATTTTACGCCTACAACAACTGTTCATGAAGAATAAAGTTGAGGACTAAGAGCTATCATTTTACGTGTAAATACGTATTTTTCGGGCGAAACAAAGTTGCGGACTGGCATGCAGTGCATTTTTGATGAAATTTTGACATGAAGAATAAAGTTGCGGACTCGAACTCATCTTATCTTGGGCGGATATGCGGACAGAACGAAAGTTTAACCCGCCATTTTTGAACGGATATGCCACGTAGCCAGCACAGGTTTGACCGATGCGCAACGAGACACCTTAACTGCGCTAGGGGCAGTAACAGATGCTCCATAGCAACCGCTTTATCACCGTCTACTCTTGTAGTTTGATGGTGATTGCCGCCATAATTGGCTCGCTGTAGCGCTCGTTGAGATGCTGCACGGCCTTTTGGAGATTGATGGCACTATTGATGAGAGCGATATGTGTGAAGGCCTGTGGATAGTTTCCCACGGCTACACCGTCGTGTGAGTCGATCTCCTCGGAAAAAAGACCTAAGCGCCCGCCATAGCTTAGCAGACGCTCGAAGAGTGAGCGAGCCTCCGCCACACGCCCTTGCATGGCCAGGTTATCTACGAGCCAGAAGGTACAGATTGTGAAGCTTGCCTCACGACCGGCCAGCCCGTCACAGGAATGGTACCGGTATACGAAACCATGCTCGTCGGTGAGTTGTTCGATGATGCGGTCAACCGTGGAGCGCATGCGGGGATCATCCGGGGGTATGAACCCGACCAGGGGCAGCAAGAGTGTTGAAGCATCCAAAGCCGTATCACCGTATGACTGGGTAAAAGCTCCAAGCATCGAGTTATATCCATAGGTCAGGACCTCAGCTCGAATCTGGTCGCGGACGCGACACCAGCGGGGAAGGTCGGCCTCCAGGTGCAGTTGTTGGGCCGCTCGAATGCCGCGGTCGAGCGCGACCCAGCACATGACCTTGGAGTAGACGAAATGACGTGGCTCACCGCGCACCTCCCAGATGCCTCGGTCAGTTTCGCGCCAGTGGGCGCACACATGCTCGACCAGCGTGCGCATCATCTCCCACATAGCACTATCCAGCGTCTCACCGTTCCGCTCAAAGCCTCCCTGGCGCCGATAGCAATGGATGTAATCGAGCACTTCTCCGAAAACGTCCAGTTGTTTCTGATGCGACGCCCCGTTTCCAATACGTACCGGGCGAGAACTGCAATAGCCGTCGAGATGTGACAGCTCCCGCTCCTCCAGGTCGCGCTCTCCTCGAATACCGTACATAATCTGGAGGTCCTCGCCACTTGTGTAAGAGAGGTTTCGCAGCCAGCAAGTGAACGCATCAGACTCCTCCGTATATCCAAGGACGCTCAGCGCATAGAGCGTGAAGGTGGCATCGCGCAGCCAGGTGTAGCGATAATCCCAGTTACGCATTCCCCCGAACTCTTCAGGCAGAGAAGTGGTCGGTGCAGCAACAATTGCTCCCGTCGGTGCATAGGTCAGCATTTTCAGGACGAGCGCGCTGCGCTGCACCCACTCGGCGTATGGGCCATAATAGGAGCTCTGTGCCGCCCACATACGCCAGCAGACCAGCGTATGAGTCAGCGCGGCCTCGCATTCAGCCTCGCACGATACGCACTCAGCAAGCATTTGCGCTGCTTGAACTGTAGAGGCCGTACCCATGGTAAATAGCAGGCGCTCGCCTTTTTGAAGTGTAGCCTGTGCTATCAGAGTAGGATTCATGCCTTCAGCGTCCTGCTCGACAGTCAGCTTAAATGACGCTACTCGGTGCGTTCCCATAATTGCCAGGCCCAGGTGCTGTTCTCCACCAGAAATGACGGCTCCTGTGTACTCGGAGACAAGATAAGCTGTGCTTGGCGCGGCAGCATAGAGCGGAGAAGCCTGGAGTATCATGGTCACCGCCAGCTCGCCACGCGTACACTCCACGATACGTATCAAACTATAGCGCGCTTCCTCCTCACCTACGCCGGTTGTACCGTTCATCTCGTGAAGCGGCAGAGCGCTCAAGGTCTCCACAGGCATGAAATCGGTCAGTGTGATTTCACCGGAGATGCTGGTAAACCTGGTCTGAAGGATGTTACTCCCGGACAGGTAGCACTGTGATCCTGGAATTGCAGAGTCGGAAGGAGCTATCTGAAAGTATCCACCATGCTCTGCGTCCAACAAGCGGCAGAAAATGGCCGGGCTATCAAAATCCGGCAGGCATCCCCAATCCACTGACCCGTCTGGCGCTACCAGGACGGCAGAACGACAATCACCAATAACTCCATAAGAATTGATCGGTTGATATGAACGCATATCTGCATTTAAACTCATCATAGCTCTAAGTTCCTCAATAATACCTATTTTTATGAATCTTCTTCCTCATATGCTGATGGTTAATTTATAGCTGAATATGGGTATAAATGCAGTCAAATAGCCAACACAAGCTGTATTAAATACGTCACAATGCCTGTGTTGGCCAAGTGCCTGGCTTGAGGATTAGCTCCCGAGTAGGTATAATGCCATGGTTATGACTGTTTGCATGGCATGGAACAGACGGCTTGCATATCCTGTTCCCCGGTAAAGACGCTCAAGAGCTCTGAGCAATCCTCTCTAGAATACGCTCTTCCTGCACGCACGTTCGTATCTGATATCAGCCGAGCCGGCATTGCTTCCATCTCCTACGGCCTGCTTCTGGTACTCCCTGTTGCCACTGTTGTACTGGCTACATGGGGCATCCGTTCAGGAAAAGCACCTTGAGAGCGATATCCTGGTCCCATTCTGTTTGCAGGAGAGAAACGGCAAAGGTAGAATCAGAGAGCATGCATGTATTTCATGCTTTGGTATTTTTCTCTTTGCAAAGGAGAAGCCTGTGTTGCCTGTTCTTATCCCTATTAAGCAGCGACTAGCTTTTTGCTTTCACGCGCTCCACAATGGCATTGTTCGTTGGATGAAACCACACTCCTGTGCTGGCTACTTAGCATATCCGTTCCAAATAAAGAGTGCTAATGATAGCTCTACCAGTGTTTTTCTTTGTAATCTACATTCCAGATAGGTGTCGTTAAGGTTTCCTGCATGACTATTTACTTCCTAATTTTGGAACGGATATGCTAAGTAGCCAGCACAGCACGTAGCCAGTACAGGCATTCATCGCCAGCCTGTTTGGAGTGGCTGCCTAATACTACAGTGACACTTAAAAGGTAAGGTGGCTCCAGAGGCCTATCGTTTTTATGCGAGCTTTTATCGGAGTCTGAGCCTGAGAAGCCATTTCGCACCTAGTGTTCCTGCCTAAGTGTCGCTGTAGTACTAAGCTGAGCAAGAAATCGGGATTTCACGTCCTCAGCATTCTCCTCAGATTTTTTGCAACACAACCCGACGGCTCTCCCACTCTTTAGTGATGAGGTGTGGGGGTCGCGGGTGGCTGGTCCCCGTGCGGCGTCGGGGTCACTGGCGGTTTGTTCCCGTGCGGCGTTGGCGTAGCCGTTGGCTTGTTCCCATTGCCGTTCTGGTTGCCACCAGGAGTGCCACTGGTGCCCGCGCCTTTGATGGTAATGGCAGTGGTCTCTGTTGCGGTGCCATCCGGGTTGAGAATACCCAGGCTATGGGGATGCTGGTTGCCGTTCCAATCCATCACAAAGACCATCTGGCCATGCTGGAGCGTTCCGGTCTCTTCGATCACTTTGCCATCCACCAGGAGGTGCGCACCCGGCTGAAGATCGAGACCCGTGAAGCTGATGGTCGCGCGTTCATTGGGATGAGCCGGCAGCGTCAGTGAGGCTTGTCTCACAAGCGGGACCGTGTCTCTCAGGCGTGCCAGTTCATTGGTGGTCCCCAGCTGCTCCGGCAGGGCAAGTCGAGCGAGCAGACCGCGCAACACGTGGATGGCGTCGAGTTTCAGACTGGCCAGTTCGCCCGCTAGTTGCGTTTGTTGCGCGCCTACTGGCAGTTCATTGATGGCCGCAGCAGCGGCGTTCACCTGCTGATCCAGGTCAGCCAGGGCCTGGCGATACGCACTTGCATGGGCCGTGTCAGCTAGAGAAGGGAGCGTCTTGAGCCGATCACGCGCGAATTGCAGGTCGAGTGTGGCCTGATCTGCCGGGCTGCCGGAGAGCTGGAGCTGGACATGTTGTTCCCAGCGTTTGAGTCCGTAGAGTGGGCTAGTGGGATCGGTAACCTGGGCCGCCAGAGCCAGCACACTGGTGCTCAACAAGCAAAACAGCAAGCAGATACCCAGTACCGCACTCAGGGCCGGGCGTGCGCGCAGCAAGGAGAAGAAGGCGCGTCGTCTGCTCCCACGCTGGAGCTGGAGTTCTGCGTAGCGGCGTACCATCCGCCGCTCCAGTTGCCTGGCGAAGTCGGGCGCCACCTGGAGTTGGTGCGCCTGTTGCAAGCGCCGAGCCAGCGCAACCAGTTCATCGACTTCCGAGTCGTGCTCGCGTCCTCTTACAGGCAGCGTGAAGCCGCCCGGATGCTGCCCATTGCGCCCGATTCCCCATTCGGCCTGCTCAAGTCGGTCGTTGAGGCGTTCCTCAAGCGGTTTCATTCTCCTTCCTCCTTCTTCTGTTTCTGGAAAGCAGGGATGGGACTGCGTGGCTTTCCCAGCAGGCGCTGCAAGCTCTGGAGCGCGCGAAATTGCAGCGCCTTCACCGCGTTGGCTTTTTTCCCAAGCATTTGCGCGACTGTCGCCACATCGTATCCCAGGATTAGCCGGCCTACCAGCACCTGGCGCTGCTCTTCGGTTAAGTGATTGATGGCCTGGACCACGGCCTGCCAGTCTTCCCGCGCCTCCGTCCACTGCACTGGATCAGCCTCAGGATGGCTCTCCAGGAGCATCAGAGACTCTGCGTGTGTGTTCTCCCAGGCTTCACCTGGCAGCGAGAGGTGCGCCGGGTGTTTCTCTCGTTTGCGATAGTAGCCCGCGACCGTCACGCGTGCGATACGCAGGATCCACGCGGTAAAGCCTGCTTCATCCTCTGCTCTGAGGCGATGAATGTCCTCGACCATCTGTAAAAACACGTCGGAGGTCAGGTCTTCCGCCGTGGCCCGATCGGACACGCGGGTCGCAATATAGCCAAAGATGCCGGGCAAGAGCCGGTGGTAAAGCGCACTTAACGCCTCTGAGTTGCCTTGCCGGGCACGGTCCAGCAAGCGTTCAATGCCCTCCATCGGTCGATGGCCTCCCCGAGAGAAAAGTAGGTCTCATAGCAAATACGTTGTACATTGCCCCGCTGAGGTTACGGGTGAACGGGGGGATTCTATCAAAAGGACCTGTTCGCGCGAAAAGATCTCACCAAATTCCCAAAAAGGGTGAAGGCCGTAACCAGAAGCGAACAAGGTGCAACTTGTTCTGTGAGTACAGGAAATCTCGAACAGTTTTGCCCGCTTGCTCGCGACCTGGTTCGGGGGACTGCTCTCTCTATTTGAAGAAGGAAGGATACGATCTCGATGAAATTGTTAGCGCTTTTACAGACCAAAGCTCTCGTAACGCTTGTCGCTGGTGTGCTGCTGGTGGGAGGCGCGACGGCAGCCTTTGCCGCCACGCCAGCTGGACAACATGTTGTCCAGTCGTTGGCTCATGCTCATCCTACGGTGACTGCAGCTGCTACTCACAGTGCTAAAGGGAATGCGCAGGGGACTACTGGCAAAGATCATGCGAGCTGCCCCGGCCAGTCGGACGCGCAGAATCTGGCGACCAAGTATCAGTTGAGCACTGCCAGCACCGGCAATGCCATGACAGCTATTTGCGCGCTGCATCAAGGCACATTTAAAGGCACGACCACCGGCGGCGTGAGCGTGACCTCCAGTCGGGTCCATGGCTATGGGGAGATCAACCAGTTGCTGACCTACGCGCAGTACCTGGCCGCGCATGACAGTGCAAATATGGGTGGGAAGCTCAGTGACAGCAATGTGAGCGGCTACCTGGCGAACGCTCTGCACAACTGCGGTTCTACTCCGTTAGAAACCTGCTTGATGACCAATATCCCTGGCTTTCAGCCGGGGAACGGCAATGGCAACAAGCCAACCGCGACTCCCACACCTCATCACTAAGATGTAGGGCCGCTGGCAACTCCTTCTGGAAATAATCCGGATATCGATACATGCATCGAGGGCCGATAAATCGGCGGTAATACGCATCAACCTAAGAA
>JBGQJX010000171.1:0-8492 GCA_041499255.1 Ktedonobacteraceae bacterium
AGAATTACGAAGAGTACATGGCCCAAAGGAGAGAGAATAATAGAACTTGGCGGCTGCGCCATAGAGACAGCCTGTTAGAGAAACGGCACAAAAGACAAGAGGAGATTAAAACATGGTACAGACAATATAAGACAAAGATAAGATGTATCAGATGCGGTGAGAACGATCCCGCTTGCCTGCAGTTTCACCACAGAAACAGAAATGAGAAGAAAATAAATATCGCTACTTACGTCTTTCAAGCAGCCAACTTAGAAAAATTTATCCAGGAACTCAACAAGTGCGATGTGCTATGCGCTAACTGTCACTGGAGAGAACATTGGCAGGAAAGGGATGAATCTGCTGACACTTTCGAATACACAGAGTTACAACAACAATTATTAGAAACTCAAGGGTGGCGAGCACGTCTCAAGATAAAACGAAGAATTTACCAATTAGACGGCGTGATATGGTTCAATAGATACAAGCGTACACTGACATGTTGCTCCTGTGGTGTTGCCCATCCTGCATGTCTTCAGTTTCACCATACAGATAGCAGGAATAAGTACAGTGAAGTTGGAAATTTAGTTTATAAAGTGACGAACATAGACAAATTAAAGCGTGAGATTGATAAATGTGAGGTACTTTGCGCGAATTGTCATGCAAAGCGCCACTGGAGAGAAATTTATCAGAACAATGGTGATATCCTATAATGGCCAGCCGCCGTGCGGCACCACGGAGCGGTTGTCGGCGGCCTCCTCGAACACACTGTAAATGTGACAACTATAGCCGAATTGACAGCTCGCCTGTACCCATGCAACCAGGACCTGGTACTGGCTGGCGCCCTTCTTCACGATATTGGTAAACTAGAGGAGCTTGAGGGCCAAATAGGCGTTGGCTTTACCCCCCATGGACGTTTGGTCGGGCACATCGTCCTCGGCATGCATTTCGTACAGGAACAGGCCGCGCTCATTCCTACGCTTGAAGAAGAGAAAATCGAGGACGTGCTACACATTATTCTGGCACACCACACGAAAGAATTTGGCTCTCCCGTCAATCCCTCGACCATAGAGGCGCTCATCGTCCACCACGCTGACCTGGCGGAAGCTCACCTGACGGGGTTTCTCGAACACTGCCAGAAATCTTGCGGCGCCAACGGTTGGACACCCTTTAATCCCCTGTATGGTGGCCAGCTACGACTGCCGTGAGCTAGATTGTCTTCACTTGCCGCTTTTATGAAAAGCCATAGCATTGCGGTAGACTTCAACATAGCGCATGGCCGACGCCTGCCAGGAGTGGTCGGCGGCCATCCCACGTTGCTGGAGTCTCCGCCAGATGTCTTTGAATCGATAGAGTTCAAGCGCACGGACTATGGCGGCAAACAATTCCCAGGGATCATAATTGGTGAAGGTAAACCCGTTACCTTCACCAGTACGTGGATCATATTCCTGCACAGTATCCGCCAGCCCGCCTACGGCCCGCACAATAGGTACACTGCCATAGCGCATGGCTATCAACTGCCCCAGGCCACAAGGCTCAAAACGCGAGGGCATCAGGAACATATCACTCCCTGCGTAGATGCGCTGCGCCAGTTCAGTGTTGAAGGTTAGGAAGATTGCTACCTGCTCAGGATAACGAGCGGCAAGATTCTGAAACAGTTCGTGATAGTGCTGATCGCCTATACCTAGCACCACAAATTGTACGCCCTGTGCCAGCAGGGGCTGAATAATCTGCGCCAACATATCAAAGCCTTTTTGATCAGTGAGACGCGAGATCATTGCCAGTATGGGCACCTCGGGTTGCACAGGTAAATGCGCCTGTTCTTGCAAAGCACGTTTGTTTTCAGCACGCTTGTCAAGTGATAGGGCATCAAAATTGCTCTGGATGTAGCGGTCCGTGGCCGGGTTCATTTCTTCGTAATCAAGCCCATTGAGAATGCCGAAAAGCCGATCCCGGCGAGATCGCAGTAAGTGATCCAATTTCTCACCAAATGTCGGTGTCAGTATTTCTTGAGCATAACGCTCACTTACCGTCGTGACTGCGTCAGCAAAAAGAATTCCCCGTCCCATAATATCAACGACGTTTGCTAACTCCGCAATTTGTGGATACAGGAATCCATGAGCAGCAACCCCTGCCACCTCCAGAATTCGATACCCGAAAATGCCCTGATAAGCCAGGTTATGAATTGTGTAGACAGTGGCAGCGTCAGCATAGAAAGCGTCATTGCGATAGATAGTGTGCATCCAATTCGGTACAATACCTGTATGCCAATCATGGCAATGAATGATATCAGGAGACCAATTTAATGCTCTCATTGCCTCTAACGCGCCTCGGCAGAACAATATGAAACGCTCACCATCATCTGTATATCCATAGATGTTCTCGCGCTCAAAATAGCGCGGTGAGTCAATCATGTAGACAGGAATTGCGTCTCCTATTGAGCTCTGGCGCACGCAAACAGACACCTGAAACGTACTCATATCTACAGAGACATTCTCAAGCACCGTACTGAGACCAAAGCGCTCTATATCTACTTGCCCATAACGAGGCATGACCAGGCGTATATCATGGCCCAGCGCCTTGAGAGATTTTGGCAATGCCCCTACTACGTCAGCAAGACCGCCAACCTTGATAAATGGCACAATTTCGGCAGCAAGGATCAGGATTTTGAGAGGACGTTCGTATTGCATAGAGGTTAGCTCCCATGCCCACAATTTGTCTCCATTATAGCACGGTTAAAGAAAAAGGTTGACATGGATATCACACCATGTCAACCTTTAACGAGCATGCAACTCAACTACACTTTGTAGCGATTCCGCACCAGGAAGTAGAACTGAACAGCAGCCAGAACACCCATAATCACCAGCAACACCACAGCATCAGCCTGGCCGGGGGTTGGCTGTGCATTTGGAGCCGGTTGTGCAGGAATAATAGTACCGGAAATATATGGGATATTTGGCGCTGTTGGATCAGTGGGAAAGATTGGGATTGAGAAGAAGGCAAACGACGCAATGTAGATAAACAGGCATGTACCAAATACCAGCCACATGCCAAGGCATCCCAGGTTGTTTTCACCAACTACTGCAAACTCGCGCCGCGCCACACTGGTCCAGATGGTAGCAAGCACCAGCATCCCACCGCTCAACAACAAGGCTGTCAAGATTTCACTGGGGTTGGTGTGGACTAAAAGCGTCGCCAACCCAAGCACTGCCACGATAACAACGCTGCCAATAACAACCAGGTTGCGCTTTGACTTCCACGCCCAAACGGCCGCCAACAGCAGCACAAATGAGTTACTGGTGATCAGGGTGTCCACGATATAACCACCCTGCGGTGAAAAGGCACAGCTCGCGGGAATGGCTGATTTTTTCGCACAGATCGTCAGGTAATCGCCAAGCCCTATAAACGACCAGCTATGTATCCAGGCGATAAGCGGATAGATGAACAACCACACCAATAGCAAGATAACACCGGTCTGTGCCAATCCAAGAGCGCCAACCGCGTACAAAGGGGACATGGTGCGCTTGCGTACCGGGCGCATCAAGTAATGCAAACGCAGTGCAAATGCGCCGAGGGTCATAAAGACCGTTGCGCCCAGGATGATGTAGAGTATCATATCAAGGATTAACTGTACCTGCGCCCCATTGTGCGAGTCGATGGTATAAGCCAGCCCGTTGTCATTCACCAGGGTATAACCAACCATGAAGATGATGAGCAACATAATCGCTATGATAATCATCCACCGCACAGCCGGCGTCGTCCCCAGGTCGCTTCGATCTGGATTGTTGCGCTCGCGCTGTGCAAGCACGCTGTAAAAGACCATGGCTGCGCCGACGAATAAGATGGTCAGTCCAACCATGACGAGGTCGACCGCGTTCGGTTGAAACCAGAGGACCGTTCCCCCAAGTACAGGGTTCCAGGAAGCATTGGCTTGCGGAAAATATTGGTTCCCGCTCAATCCCGCGGCAAGCGCAATCACCAGTCCGCCTAGCGCCAGGATCGCGCCCAGAGCACTAATGATAACGGGGGACACCACCGGCTTCGGATCGAATAGCAGGACTATGACCTGAATAACGATGAAACCGGCTATGCAGGTCGCCCCCAGCGCAATAGAACCTTGTTCCAGGCCGACCAGTGACGCCGACGTCATCTGGTTGAAAATATATCCGGGGATTTGCCCAATCAGGAGAGCGGCAATGAAAAAGAAACCCACCGCGAAAATCATTGCGCGCGCCCAGGATATGCGTTCTGGGATTTCCCGTTGTTGAACCTGTTGCATAGAAGCAATCCCTTTCAACAGCTTGTTTTATTGAACTATCGTCAGTTCAGCCAGCATCGAAGGGTGAAACTGACAGTAATAGATAACCGTGTGCGTTGACGGGTTCAAGTTAAAGGCATCAGCGGTTACCGTGTAGGTGTATGTGCCTCCCGGATTAATAGCTGTGGTCAGGCCTGAGTCGAAGATATTCTTCGCAACTTTGATATTGCTGACATCTGTCCCTACAATCGCCGAAACGGTGTGCGGCGTTGTACTCTTATTCACCCAGGTAATGACCGTGCCTACCTTCACTTTCAAATTTGTTATCTTATAGCAGGCGGGCGAACATGTTGCTCCTGGAGGTGGTGCCACAATGTCTACGGTCACAGTCTTTTGATTGGTCATATCAACAGGGGAGCCAAACGTTCCCGTAGATTCTAGCGCGATAGCCGTCTGATACCCCGTAGGATTGTTCGACTGAAGGTAGGTTGGTACCTGGTTAAAGCCATTACCACCACTCAAGCCATTTTTCTGCAGATAGGCCGGGTCAGATGAACGAATGAGATCAAATAAATATTGAATGTCATTATTAGTTAAAGGCCCCGCAAAATCCTGGCTCCAGGCGGGCATGAGAGGTTTGGTCGGATTAGCCGTGTCATAGATTCCACCATTAATGATACGCAGCAGGTCGGCATCGGTAAAATTGCTGACAATGCTGCTATTATTCAGCTTTGGGCCAATATGACCCTGCCCTTTGGTTCCATGACACTGATAACAATAGGTTGAGTAAAGTATTACACCACGCTGCACAGAGGTGGCGTGCTGGTCAGCTTTTGCCGCCGCCTCGTTGTTGCTCTCAACGATCCAGAAAATCGGAATCATCAGAGAGACGATAGCCAGCATAATCAGCGCTCCGTACCCCGTTTTTTCCACAGCATTGGTACGCGAATAGAACACGAAGAGCAAAGCGCCTACGGCTATCACCAGTACAAGAAAGCCTATCGTGATCTGAATTGGATCTATCATAAATACACAACCTTTAACATAAGGGCATTCGCAGGCACGGATCCCCGAACCCCCCTATACTATACACCGCATAGTACACTTGGCACAGGGATCAATCGAGTCGTCTGGTCAGGATGCGGCACCTTTGTATTGACCGTACCGGTGTCCACAATGACGTCACTTCCACTGAAGGAGACAACAAAGCGATCCAAACTCTTGGGGGCGGGCCCATCGAGCCATTCTCCCGACACGTTATAGTGTGAACCGTGGCAAGGGCACTTGAAGCTGACGCAATCATCTCTGAACGGCACGGTACATCCCAGGTGGACGCAGCGCTGGTACAATGCAATCCAATAGGTGCCATCACTATCTTTTACCACCGTTTCTGCATCCAACTGATCTGAAAGATTGCTGCCGCTCAAAAGAAACTGTGTATCTTTCGACAAATGCACCAGGTAGGTCTTCGCGTTCTGCCGGTAGAAAACGCCGCTTTGATCTTTTTTGAAATCACCTGGTTTAGCGGCTGGAAAATCCGCTTTCTTCCCAACATTCAAAGCAGAACCAAACTGACCTGCCAGGTTAGGGTACAGCATTAACAATGCGCCTGCTACAGAGGCGGTTGTCGACAGGCCCCAGACAGCCAGCGTGGATCGCCGCAAGAAACGCCGTCGCGATAAGCGTTCCTTGGCAATCTCAGCCGCTTCGGCGCCACCCCCGTGCAGCACCTCATATTGCTGCGGCGTGATTTGCGGTCTATTTATATCATCAGGAATCAACGTAATCCTCTCAGTCTTGTCAGCGAGTATGTATGGCTATAAATCGAAGAACATATGTATCCAGGGCCATTCCCATACCCAACCAGGGCCGCGGAAGAAACTGCCAGCTACTGTGACAATTGCCCAGAAGATGAGAAACATGGAAAAGGTGACAATAGCCACCTTGCGATCAGCATAAGCGCGACTGGGGTTGCGGTCAACATAGGGCAGTACAGCAAGCGCCGTCAGCACCAGGCCCGGAACCAGTACTCCACCAGTGGTTGGCGGGAAGTAGTGCAGCAGTTCCTGCAATCCCAGGAAATACCAGGGAGCCTTTGCCGGGTTAGGCGTCAGATTTGGATCAGCAGGGGCTCGCAAAGGAGCATTGATCTGCAGTGACAGTAAGGTTACCATCACCGTGACAATCGCCGCGGAGAAAAACTCTCGCACCAGCAAATGAGGCCAGACGAAGACCGAATCTTCGAGTGGCTTCTCTACGCGAGTAATAGCCTCCTGTCTGACAACGGCAAGCGTGCGATAGCGTCGCTGTGTCGCTCCAGCCTGTGTTTCCCCTCTTGGTTCTTTTTGTTCAATTGACATAGTTTCGGCATCTCCTCACTCTTAAGTATCGTAGGGTGTAGCGTACACCCTGCAGGAGAGACATCCCAATTACTGGCGAGCAGCACCAACTGTGGTACGCTCTGCACGCGTTTCAATTTCACGACGAGAGGGTGGTGGAGGACCAGCTTCACCGCCATCCTTTCGGATACGCCAGAAGTGAACTGCCATCAGTAGCGCTCCGGCGAGCGGCAACAGTATCACGTGAGCAACATAGAAGCGAATCAATGTCGACTGACCCACACTGGAACCACCAACCATAATCTTGTAAACAGTGTCTCCTAAGATGGGCGTATACGGCGCCAGGTTCGTGCCAACTGTGATAGCCCAGATAGCGATCTGGTCCCAGGGTAGCAAATAGCCGGTGAAACTCAGGAAGAGCGTGACGAAGAAGAGCCCCACGCCGACCACCCAGTTAAACTCCCTGGGGGGCTTGTATGCGCCATGGTAGAAGACGCGCACCATATGCAGCGTTACTGAAACAACCATCAGGTGGGCTGCCCAACGATGCATATTACGCACCAGGTTGCCGAATGAGACGGCGCTGTTCAACTGGTTAATATTCTGATAGGCCACGTGGGTGTCAGGGATGTAGAAGAACATCAGGAAGACGCCAGTGAGCGTCAGCAGCAGAAATAAGAAAAATGAGATACCACCCATACACCAGGTATAGGTGATTTTCATTGCCTGGCGGCTAATTTTTACGGGATGCAAGTGTAGAAATACATTCCCCATCATGACTAGCGACTGGTTCAGAGGGGTATCAGGATAGCCATGGCGAAAAATCGAACGCCAAAGTTGACTCTCGACCATCTTTTGGGTCATCGTGTCGAGTAAGCTATTTTTTTTAGTAGAGCTCACTTTGCCTCCTCTTAGAAAAGGATTATGCCTTGTTGTTAAACCAGGTCAGAGAAATAAAGAAGCCTGGTCACTAAAGTCTTCATTCTTTGTGGCAGATTATACCATACTCACGAAAAGGCTGGTACCCCTCAAGAAACTTGGGGGGAACATGCTTTCTTCGTCTCAAGAAGAAACTATCCTCTCTCTAATTGTAATGAACTCCCTTCTGAAACGAGAAGAGTACATAGTTTGTTCTGGATTGTTAATCCTAAGCATACTAACACACATATATACCAGCATCAGGTACATACCCTATTTTTATACCACACACACCTGATTTTCAAGATAACAGCATTTTCTCAAGAGAAAATGCTGCCAGCAAATCCTCGCACATATATGCAAAACTCATCTATGGACACGCTACATTTGACACGCTGATGTGGGTACCGCTACAATGATATTATCATTTGAATGCTATAATCCTGCAAAGTGAATAACATTATGGCCCATACTAATACCAGCTTACATAAACGTCGCATGCCTATAATACTCAGGCCTTTGCTGAGCCTGCCAGTATTATATAAGGTGCTTTTCGCCAATAGTTTGATTATCTTTGTTGGTGCTACAGGCGGGACCTGGCTTGCCTCGAACCTCCACAATTCTCGCCAGACTCTGGCAACGCCTGCCTCTCTGATCATTTTCATTGTTGTTGGCTGGTTCGTCAGTATAGCCCTCAATTTTGTCGTCCTCCAGGTCGCATTTCGCCCACTTAAAGACCTGGGTAAGGTCATGAACCGCGTCCAGGCAGGGGAACGTTCGTTACGAGCGCCAATAACTGGCCTCGACCCCGAGGCCGATCAACTCGCTCGCACCTTCAACATGATGCTCGAAGCGATTGATGATGCGACGCGACTGCGGGCCAGCCAGATCATCAACGCCCAGGAGCAAGAACGCAAGCGCATCGCGCGCGAACTTCATGATGAGACCAGTCAGGTACTCACCTCGTTACTTATCAGTTTGGCAATACTTGAAGAATCGAT
>JBGQJX010000172.1:0-8425 GCA_041499255.1 Ktedonobacteraceae bacterium
CCTTATTACCTCGCCTGAGAGCCAGAATGATGGCGCGCTGGTAGATACCCCCTTTATCTTCGAGAAAACTTGTGCGCTCGTCCAACACCAGGTGGTTCTGTACTTCATCGATACCTTGAATAGCATGATCATAATAACGAGCAGCAGCTTCCAGGTCAGTTCGTTGTTCGGCAATTTGTCCAAGCAGGTAATCACAGCGATACTTGAGGTCAAGCAATCCCTGGCCCTGGGCAATATCCAGGGCGTGATCGCACAGATATTGAGCAGCCGCGATATCCCCTGTCGCAGCAGCAATACGCGCCTGCAGCAGGGCCGTCCGCGCCAACTGTGGCAGCGCCTCCTGCTCCGCGAAAGCATCCGCGACATGCTGAGCTTCGCGCCGGCTGGCGTCGAGTTGGCCGCCCGCGAAATAAAGTTCAGCCTGTTGCAGCCGCGCAATAGACGCCAGGGCTATGAAACCTCCTTCTTCGAGGATGTCACTGGCCTCCTTGAGCATCTCATCAGCGTCACGAAAGTTTCCTTCAAGCATGGCCGCCTCTGCCTGGTACATAAGAGAGTAGGGCAGATTCTGGCGATGTCCAGGCGATTTGCGAAAGAAAGCCACCGTTTCACCCGCGAGGTCATAGGCTTCCCTGGCGCGATTGAGCCGTACCAGGCAGAGGCATATCTGCTGCGCTACCTCGGCAGCCTGGAATTGCAGGTCGTGTTGTAGAAATATAGTGCGACTGCGGCTAAAAAGCAACAGGGCCTGGCTGTAGTGTCCCTGTGAAGCATATATCTGGGCTATGTTTAGCTCCTCACGCGCCACCGCGACTTCCTGCCCACCAAACGTGGCAAACGTGGCGCGGGCCTGTTCGTGCAGTGCCACAGCTTCTCGAAACTTGCCCTGGGCCGCCAGGGTAATGGCTTTATTGCCACGAGCGCGGGCAATATTCAACTCAACCCCTTCCCCCTGCAAGGAGTAGGTTTCAATTGCGCGGTCGAAGAGCCGCAGCGCCTGGTCAAATTGACCCATTTCGTAGTTGACTATAGCAGCATTGACATCAATCTGGCCAGCGCGCAGCAACTTACCATGGCGCATGAAGACCTCTCGAGCAGCCGCGGCATCTCGCAACGCCTCGCTCGTGCGATTCAGTTGAAGGCAAGCGCTAATGCGCCCTATGCGCGTGCGCGCCCAGCCGACTTCATCGTCTATCTCTTTGAACTCCTCGCCAGAGGCATCAAAATACGGGAGAGCTTCCTTGTCGCGATCCATACGGCGTAGTGCATCGCCGCGAGCCATTAATCCCAGCGCATGATATGCTTTGTTGAAAGTAAGTTCACCAATGGCGAGCAGATAACCAGCTAGCGTAAACGATAGCTGCCCATCTTTATTCCACTGGCGGTCGGCTTCGCGTTTGATGAGTTCAACCAGGAGAGCAATAGAGGAGTCATCAAAAGTGAAAATGTGGCGTTGCAGTAACTGCCCCCCCTCTTTCTCATTCATGAGAAGAAGATCGGCTACCAGCTCTTGAGGTGTCATGTGGCAATGATTCCGTCAATCGAAAACATTCAACGTGTAACATAGGCATCGCGGCCCTTGCAGGCAAAGAGGCCCATCCCTACATTTCTCAACCCGATTTCATATGTTTAGACGTATTTGACACGGCGCAAATCACCATGAGTTACCATGACACGCTCTGTACGTTTATCAAAATAGATAAACCACTCAGTCAATCTTGCAGAGTTACCGGAAGTTGTTCGATCACGATGTTGCTCCCAGGAAACTGCACCTCCATTGTGTATGTCGCGGGAGCAATCGCTGAAAAGACAAAGTTACCCAGTTCGTCGATCTGCTGCGTATACTGCGTACCGGCAAGGGACTTGTCGGCAGCTTGCAATATCAGAAGCACTTTCGTTCCTTGCAGCATTTCCAGGGATTGGCCCTGACGAGTCACAAAGCCAATGAGTTGTACAGAGCCTCTCTGGCTTGCGTCTCGCTCAACCTGGATTGCAATGCTGACGTCCTCCGCTGTATAGCGGCGCGGCCATAAAGCAGCCTGTGTGGTATCACGCTGAAAAGCCAGGCGCGGCTGAGGCGGCAAGAGAGTCGCAAGAATACGTCGCGCGCCCGTATTTGCCGTGTCCTGTAGGCGTTCTAAGATACCTTTCGCGCCTTGCGCGGAACGATGATTATTATTTGGGGAGGAGGTTTGAGCAGACATATCTCGCGCGACAGCGGGCTGTGTAAGCATCTGATCGTTTGCAAGAAATTCTGTCAGCGTTGCCACCTCGGCCGCACACAGCGCACACATACCCAGGTGGTTATTGACGGCAGCAGTAAGTTCCTTACTGAGCAAACCCAACTGGTATTCACCGAGTACCTGACTAGGTGGACAATCAAACCGGTACAGTTTACTGGTTAAGGTGCGTTCTATTCGTTCATAGGCCGCCAGTTGTGCTGTACAGCGCTGGCAACGTGTAAGATGCTGCTTAACAAATGGCCGTACCTTCTCTCCCGCGAGATACGCCAGCAGTTCTTCATCACGAATAGCACCCGGTTCACTACACTCCATGAGCGTTTCCTTTAGATCAACATAGGATACAGGCCCAATGTTTCAAAAATTACAAAGTTACGAGTAGGCTATCCTGCAATACGCTGATGACTCTCCCCAGTGCCATCATCATAATGCTTACTACTCAAGGGATTCATCTGTCCTCTTTACATCATTAAACGAGGTTCGTGCCTTTTTTTGCATTTGACCTTAGAGATGTTGATGTTTGAAGAGCAGCTGCAACCGGCGGTTGCGTCGTAGACGCTCCAATACATTGCGCTTGATACGATAGACATCGTCTACGGTAGGAAAGAGCCGGCGGTGCTGGCTACTTATTTCACTCGGTTTCATCCCATGTATATAAGCTAGATAAATCAATACGCGCTCGTCTTCTCCATTGAGCTCCTCCTGAATGACTTGCCACAAACCATGTGCCGAAATATTCGAAACGACATCGTCCGCGGGATCATCAGAAGCAGGTTCCTGCTCAATCAACTCCAACGTCTCTTCATACTGTCGAGATTGTCTTGAACGTACCTCGTCAGCAACAACACTATGCACGCACATTTTGAGATATTTCAAGATAGCGGCAAGAGAATCAAAATTCTCCATTTTAGCCGGTGTGAGTGCCTGCGAAAATTTGGCAAAAGCAGCATTGACGAGCGGAGCGCTGCCATCCTGCCCTAAAATTGGTGCAGCGCTCTGATGCTGCGTAACCCAGGTGAGCACAAGTGGCGCATACTGTTGATAAATACAGGCCCAGGCATCATCATCTCGTTTAACAATAGCCCGGCGAAATAATTCCAGGCAATAGCGATCATTGGATACGCTTTGCCGTAAAAATTTATTTGTCTCTTCAGAGCAACAACGAGCCAGTTCATTGATTGAGTATTGCTGGAGAGCGCCTCCTGGTGGATTCTCCGGTGCGCTATCACCCTGTCCTCTCAGGCCAGGCTGTGCAGGCTGCGCAGGCTGTGGACCCGTTGACTGAGGACGGTTTCGAGGCTCCATCGACAATAGCTCCCTACTTCCAGATTGATTAGTCATTTTCTCGACCGACGCCCATGAAGTATAGCATGGGAAACTTCAGCGCACAAGTTCTAAGGTAACGTCCCTACAATAACACTGCTTTTCTATAATATCGCACGGTTAAAGAGGGTAAAAGTATCTCCTACTACCTAAAAGTACTCTCTTTCGTGATAATAGATGGCACAAAATGACACACGAAGACTAGTAAATATATAGCTCAACAGCGTTCAATACGCGAACTAGTATACTCAACTATACACTATCCTCGCCCGTAAGGCAACATCTTCGCCGCAGGCGGCCCACAGCCACTTGTGAAGTTGCGGCTGCGGCCGACGCAGTCTGCCACAGCCGCAACTTCACAAAAAAAATAACACGAAGAGCGTAGCGATGAGGCCCCAGAAAAACACGCACATTGCGTTAGTTATGAAAAAAGACCACCTGAAAAGCAATGATACAGCATAAACCATCATACCTAATAAGCGTGGCATTTTTGTCAGATGTAACGTTTTATGATATGATCAGATCACATGTATAAAACTAAACCGTAATACCAGTCCAGTACCCTTTTACAGTTTCTAAGGCGGATCCCATCATATGACGGAGTAATACTCTCATGTCACACCAGCGGGAAACGGCAACAGATCGACTCTCCAATGTCATTCAGGTCATTCAACTTGGCAGAAAGTCTGGCTTGCTGACAGTCGAACGTGGTGCAGACATCGCCTTCGAGGAAGGCACGATTGCTTTTGTCAACGGAGAGCCTACAGACGCACTTGTTGGGCAATACATTGGTAGGGAAGCTTTCTATTGGCTCAACAGCTGGGGCCCCTGTCGCTTTGCGTTCATACCGGCAGATTCTACAGCAATGACATCGCCGGTATACAATGCCACAACCGGTAAATTAAGCGCCATCACCGGCAAACTATCAGATACTACTGCACGTCTACAGGCACAACAGCCAGCAGCAAAAAGGAAGTTGGAAACAACAAAACAGAGGAACGCAGGGACTGGGGTGAGTCACTTAAGAGAACTTTCACCAGCCAGGCCCGAGACCTGGGCCGTGCCAAATCGCACAAGGCACATTGAAGAAGCCCTGCACCTGATTGATCAAATGGGCCTTTCCCGCGCCCACCGGCGTTTATTTTTATTGATCGATGGCCATCGCAGTGCCCAGGAGTTAGAGCGCTTGATAGGCCGCGAACAGAATGAAGTTCAGCGATTACTCAATGATTTAGTGCAAACCGGTGTCATACAGCAATAGACAAACTACAAAGGACGGGCATCTTATGACTCAAGAACGAGGGTTTAAACAAAATCGCAAGCGGCGGCTCTCACTATCGGTGCGAGTCTCGCTGCTGCTGATGCTAGCAGCCCTATTGCCGCTTCTTATCATCGTTGCCAGTAGCGAACTGCTCGCACGTCCTGCTCTCACCTCCCAGGCAAATACCGTCATGGAGAGTGATGCCAGGTCCAGAACACAGTTAATTGATACGTATTTTACTGAGCGATCGCTGGATGCAGCTACACTGAGCCAGGTTCCTTCATTACAAACTTTTATGGCATCTCCTCCTGGAAACCAGGACCTCGCTACTCATGCCATTTATGCGCTGGTCGCCGGCAGCTATCGTGACCATCACTACACAAATTGGACCCTTTTTGATACGCAAGGAAAAATCCGCCTGTATTATCCTGCTCTGCCCCAGGGCCACGGACTATATATCGTGCCGCCAGAGTACCTGCAGGCAGTAACAGCTGGCAAGTCGTTTATCTCAGCAGTCTATTACGACCCCAAAGCCAATAAGGCTTCGGTCGATATCTACAATCCCGTTATCGACGCCACACATAAAAAATTGCTTGGTTTCGTACGCGCTTCTTTGGCGATCGACTACATCTGGGATATCGTCAATAATGATCGCGGGGCGAATGGCAATGGAAGTTATGCTTTCATCCTGGATCAAAATGATATTCGTATAGCTGACACTGATCCTTCGCGTCTCTTCTCGGCAATTGCATCGCTTTCGCCGCAAACGCAGTCTCTGATTACGAGCGAGGAACGCTTTGGCACACAGCAACCAATCCCAATTATCGCCGATCAAGCCCTCGCGAAGGTCCAGGAAGATGCTCATCCAGCACAAACATTTCAAATAACGCCTGCGGGGCAAAATGAGCTGTTTCAAGTTGTTCGCCAAAGTACGAAAGTCATCCCCTGGTCCTACTTCGTACTTAGTCCAGTCAGCACCGTGACGGCGGTAGCCAACCAGCAGTTGTTCATTACCATAGGGATTGCCGCAGCGGTGCTGGTGCTCGCCGCTATTGTTGGAGTAGGCGTTGGGCGGCGTATCACTCGCCCTATCCTGAAATCTGTCGAGTACCTGCGCGGCAATAGCGAGGCATTGAATATACTGGCAACCAGGCAGCAGAGCGCTGCTACGGAACAGACCTGGGTGGTAGATTCATCACAAGTTGGCCTCCAGTCTGTTCAATATTACACTGATGCCACGAAAGTCGCGGCACACCACATGAGCGAATTTGGGACAGAAATAGCCCTTCACTGGCATCAACTTGACCAACGCACAGCGAAAGAGGCCCTGGGACAGATGACCAGGACAGCGCAGTATATCGAAAATGCGACACACTATCAAACCACCAGCAATCAGAAATTGGCCACAGCACTCAAAGTGACGACACAGGTGACCGAACAACTAGCAACAGGAGCCACTTCGGCTGCCGAGGCTGCGACACAATTGGAACAAGTGGTGAACGATTTGCGCGAAGTCGTTGGAAAGTAACAAACCATGCGTGAAATTGGACAGATTTCGTTAATACAAGTACAGCGTTCCGCGCTCGTCGTAGAAGACAGAGCGAAGAGCTACTATGACCCCACTCCACTCGTAGTAGTTGAATATCTCCTCTTGTCGCCACAGGGAGCAATCGGCGTTGCAGCCGATGGCCGCCAGGTAATGGATATTCATCATGAATACCATCCGAACTCCCACAACCATAAGGGCATCAATGGAGTATCCATCGGCTTTACCAGCCACTACCGCGCAATGCGCAGCAAACTGGGTGAGCATTTAGTGGATGGTATCGCAGGTGAGAATATTGTAGTAGAGAGCGCTACGCCTCATTCCCTTGCCGATTTAGGTGAGCGACTGGCCATTCAAATCCATCAGACGGAACGGTACATCTACCTGTCCGGCTTGCAGGTCGCCACACCGTGTGTGGAATTCAGTCTCTTCGCGGCCAATCACGGCATGCCCCTACCCGCGGCACAATTAAAGGAGACACTACAATTTCTCGATGGGGGCACGCGCGGCTTTTACGCACGCATGGAGGATCTACAGGATACAGTAACCTTGCAAGTGGGTGATAAAGTCTTCGCCGGGTAATCTAAGATGCCTGATTGATGACAATCAGGCATCTGTTTCGCTATAGACACTAATTTCTATATCCTCGGTAGTAACGGTGACGGCGACGCCATGTCCGGTATGTCAGCAGGTGCCAGAGCGCTACCAGCACAATCGCGCCAATCAGCGCCCTGATAATAGGAACGTCAGCCACAGTAATATCCCCAACGCCACCAAGAATAATAACCTGCGTCATCAACCAGACACCAATCAGGCCCGCGACGACCGCACCGACGATTCCAAAAGGAAGTCTCCATCCTATGAGGAATTCCGCGACGAGTCCGACCAGGCCACCAACGATGAGATACACGATGAGATTTTTTCCAATAGACCAGGTATTATTGCCAAAACTGAGAGTGATGCCGTCTGCAAGAACAGTGCTATGGATAAAGAAATGGAGCATGTATTTCTCCTTTGAAGACATTATAGTAGAGATAATAGCCGAATTTGCTATAAAGATAGAACGTACGATCTTACCCTTTTGTCACTCATATTGAAACTGCTCATCGAACATCATGCCAAGCCGGTCAGAATACAATCTTCCCTTCATTTTGATAAGCCGCCCAGGTCAAATTCCTGTCGAATAAGCTCCATTTTCGGAGGAGAAGTCGATTGCAAAAAAGTTATGTTTGATTCGTCTTCATTATGGTTCATGTTTTTGTAATAATTTGGAGTGTTAAGCAAAACTACACTTCAACAACATTGATAGCTTTGCAAAGGAGTATAGCACATGGCTGGAGCAAATGTTTTCGAACTTTCAGGAGATAACGTCCAAATCTACTACTCTGCAAGAGGGCCGCGCGGAGCAAGTCTATCATGTAAAGAAGCTTGATGGAGTGGCTCGCTTCATTCCCCTTCTTTGACACCAAATTTCACCACCTTTGTCGTCATTCAAAGCTCTCCTGATAAACAACGAGCGAGACAGGAGACAAAAATACCCTGGTCCTACTACTAGGAGTATAGACCAGGGTATCAATTTTGTTATTAGCAGCAGATAACATCGATCTCTCGCTCAATATCTGCCACATCGTCAACTCGTCGAATGTTTGTTGCACGACAGAGTGGATTAGGACAATGCCAAACGAACCATTCGGGTTCGGAAGTCTCTGAAATATTCAGCGTGCGCCGGAATGAATCTGGCTCTAAGGGAAGAGGGGTTCCACACATTTCGCACAAAAGTTCTTTACTCTCGCTAACTATGACCTGGTACACATGATCGCGTGTCATTAAACGTTCCTTTCTCGGAAACCTCGTTTATAAGCAGAATAGATCGTTCCCCCTGGAGACTATCACCACCATCTATTTTTTAGAACAACCCCTCTATCAGTGTTATTCCCTGGTATTTTCACTAGTTCCAGATGTGTTGCTACGTTTTTGTGGTGGCGTTGAGGGCACATTATTCGGGTTTCCGGTAATGTACCCTCATCACATGAAGCGTCTCTACAGACCGATCGA
>JBGQJX010000173.1:0-8319 GCA_041499255.1 Ktedonobacteraceae bacterium
ACCATCTGATCCGAATGAGGTACCTGAGTAGTTACACAATATCTTAATATGGTTCTACTACAATACTCATTAATGCTTAAACAGATCATCTATCTTACCTGCCGCCTCCTGTTGCATCGATAGCAACACATGCAAATAAACATCCAACGTCATTGCGATAGTGCTATGCCCCAATCGCTCTTGTATCACCTTCAAACGTACACCCGCTACCAACAAAATCGTTGCCGCACTATGACGCAGATCATGAAAGCGCATATGAGGTAAGCCTACTTTACTCAAGAGCTTGCTAAAACTGTTAAGCACCTTATCAGGACTGAAAAAACCGCCATAACGATCACAGAAGACCAACCTTTTCTCATGCCACCTATCCACCCACCTCTATCTTTTCGGGTCAATTCCAAGGCCCCATGAGCCACGAAAAGCAAATGATATAATACATTGTTATGATGGATACACCAGATAATTACTACGCCATTTTAGGCTTGCCAATTGACGCCGATAGAGAAACCCTCAAGCGCGCATATCGCCAACTGGCACGCCGCTATCATCCCGATGTGGCAGGGCCTGACGGCGCTGTTCAAATGAAACGTATCAATCGCGCCTACGATGTCCTGAGCGACCCAGAAAAACGCCTGAACTACGATACCATCATTGGCGGAGTCATCGACTTACGCAAAGGCGGTTTAACACGTCCTCGCACGAGACCACACAAGTTCGACCACGCTGACGACATCGAGTTCTCCGGCCTCAGCATCTTTAGCACGAAAGGGCCATTGAAGGTCGGGCCGGCGTTACGCACAAAGCTTGGTGTCATTTCAGCGCTCAGCAGTATGCCAGTTCACGGTGGATTCTGCGTCGCCATTGGCACACTTGATGGCAAAGGCATGCTCTGGCATCCAGAGGACGCAGTCGCGCCAACACACTTTACTGCGGATCAGGCGCTGACCGTTGAATCACTGCGAGCGCTGCGCTTCTCCGCGCAAGGCAACCTGCTGGCAGGATGGGGGAGATTGGGATTACATGTCTGGGATACCAATGACGGCCACCTGCTATGGAGCTATCCACTCGTTGAACGCGCAGTCTCGGCGTACTACTCGCTTGACGCGTTGCTACTGGAGACACCTGCCGGACAGCAGGAAGTCATGATGGCGCTGCCATTACTGCCAGATGCCAATCTTGGACCGCGCGCCCTGGGTGTGCGCGCGACTGATGTCGTGAAACATACTCTTGGAGCGCCCACAGGATCATTAAGCACGCCGCTCATTTGCGCCGAAGAAGAGGTAGAGAAACGACAGTTCTGGGCCATACGCCTGCGCGCGCTGGCGCGGGATAGCCGAACCTTGCTCACCCTCTCCTGTGCCCGCGTGCCAGGCGAAGCAGATGAGATGGCGGTCGTTCGTCGTTGGGATCTTACCGCGCGCACGCGCGTGAGCGGCAAACCACGGCCACAGATCACCGCCTCGGTAGTAATAGGAAGGTGCGCTGAGTACACGCCTCCCTACGCTGTGACCCCTAATGCCGCGACAATAGCGCTCGTCTACAGCGGTCACAAGGTGCGGCTCTACGATACAGTCACGGGGCTATATGGCGAGTTACCAGGTGGAACGATGGGCGGCAGCGCGAAATTGGCGCTCTCCCCCGACGCCAAATGGCTGGCCATCGCCCGGGAGGACAGCGAAATCAACGAAGGTGTCATTGACCTCTGGGCCACAGACGAAGGGCAGATCGCACAAAAATTGTATCATCCCTGGCAGATCAGCGCGCTCCATTTTTCGGAGAAGCGCTTGATTGTTGCCCTCACCGATGGTACCACTCAGATTTGGCAATAGCCTTTTGTTGCTATTCTTTTTCCCATTCGTTCGATATACATAGAGAGACATTGGTAATTCTTTGTGTTGCTCACCTATCTATCATTCGTTTGCGTAGTTATAATGCCCAGAATATCATTGGGAGTTGCCTGGGGAGTTCTGTTACACAGGGAGTTCTGTTTAAGGTTTTTAATTATGGTATTTTTGCCTGATTAATAAAAATGATGTCGCACCCCCCAGAGAAGCGAGGTAAAGGTACATGCGTGTTTCGGTGATTGTCCCAGTATTTAATGAAGAAGAGACGGTGGCTCAGGTCCTGGAGTCGCTCTCCAAAGTATCCCTTGATCTTGAGGTAGTTGTCGTAGATGACGCATCCACCGATCGCACCTGGGAGATTTTGCAGGAATTGCAGCAAAAAGAGCCTTTCACTACCTATCGATTTATCCGCCACGACAAGAATCAGGGCAAAGGCGCGGGACTACGTACCGGCTTTGGACTGGTAAGTGGAGACCTGGTAACAGTACAGGATGCGGATATGGAGTACGATCCACAGGATATTCCCGCGCTGGTGCGCAAGTGGGAAGAAGCAAAAGGCGCGGGCAACAACAAGATCGCTGTTTATGGATACCGCGATCTTGCCGGACAGAAATTCACTACACGTTGGGGCAATCGTTTTCTCACTATCGTCACCAATATGTTGTTTGGCTCGCACATCCACGACATGGAGACATGTTACAAACTGATACCCGGTATCTTAGCGCGCGCGCTCCCTATGGAAGGTCGCCGTTTCGAGATTGAACCAGAGATCACCTCCTGCATTCTACTGGCGGGCTACAAAATTCTCGAAGTGCCTATCAGCTACTCACCACGCGTAGAAAAAAAGCTCAATCCATGGAAAGATGGCTGGCCCGCGCTGGCTATGTTGCTGCGCCGCCGCTTCGGCAAGCCCTTTCGTCCCGTCTTGGCAGAGACAGCCAATAACAGTAGTCACGACAATACAACCAACCTGAACAGCACCGGGGAAGCGGAAAAAACCACAGCCCGGTAATCTATCTAGACTTCCCCATCCCCTAAGAAAAAAAGAGGTGTGAGGCCAGCACTCACACCTCTTTTTTGTCTTTCTATCTCCGCTAACTTCAAACAGCATCCCACACATGATACAATAACCCGAGAATGTCATTTAACTGTAGGAGGTCATCATGTCAGAACGTCCAAAGATACTGGTAACCCAGAAAGTCCCCGAACCCGCCTATCCGCTGCTCGAAGCCATTGGCGATGTCGAAGCCAACCCGGTCGAGGGAAACATTTGGTCCTACGAAGAACTCCTGCGTAGAGGCCCCGGCCACGACTATATTTACTGCCTCCTCACCGACAACATCGATGCCCAATTCCTCGAAGCATGCGCCGCCGCTACCCCGCGCCTGAAGATGGTGGCGAATATGGCTGTCGGCTACAACAATATCGACGTGGAAGCTGCCACCCGCCTGGGCATTGCCGTCAGCAATACTCCCGGCGTTCTCTCCGATACAACGGCAGATCTTGCCTTCGCTCTGCTGATGGCGACCGCACGCCGTATTCCCGAAGCCGAACGATTCCTGCGTGCCGGTAAGTACAAAGGTTGGGGGCCATTGCTCTTTTGCGGCGCTGAAGTACATGGCTCAACGCTCGGTTTGATAGGGGCCGGTCGTATCGGTAAAATTATGGCTAAGCGCGCCAGCGGCTTCGACATGAAGGTCATCTACTATGATGTGTACCGCATGTCTGCCGAAGATGAAGAAACATACCACATGGCATACTTGCCAATGGATGACGTACTGCAACAGTCCGATTTTATCAGCGTCCACACTCCCTACATGCCCACCACGCACCACTTGATCAGCACACGCGAACTCGGTCTGATGAAGCCTACTGCTATCATCATCAATACCGCACGAGGCCCGATTGTTGACGAGAAAGCGCTGGTCAAAGCACTGCAAGCAGGCACTATAGCTGGAGCAGGTCTCGATGTTTTTGAAAACGAACCAGCCGTCGAGCCGGAGTTGCTGACCATGGAAAACGTCGTGATCTTACCGCACATCGCCAGCGCATCCCTGAAAACGCGCACGCTCATGGCTACGATGGCCAGTGACAACCTTGTCGCTCATTATCACGGCCAACGCCCACCCAACATCCTTAACCCGGAAGTATTACCATAAATAACATACAGGTGGATGGCCTGCTGGTGACCCCGCGCGGAGCCACCAGCAGGCCATCCACCTGTATAAAAACTCGAGGTCCGCTTGCGGACCAAGGGTTGACATTTTCTCTCACCTTCTTTATATTGCAATCATAGAATACAATATGTCTTGTCTAGTAGAGAGCACTAATGCATGACACGAGCAGGCATCCTCCTGGTAAAGGAACCAGGGCTAAAAACTATCTTTCAAGGTGAAGAGCACCCATACGTTCGCTGCGTCATCGCCGACACAGTTGACCCTGAACGTCATTTTGAGTGTCGTGTACTCGATGAAGTTGACATACCTATTGCTATTGGAGAACCTATCACCCTCGAAGTAATCAAAGTTGTAACCGATCGTCGTAGTGGTATTGTGCGCTTTGATTGCCATTTAAGCAAAACACCTGCACAAGAATAGATGGGAGCCAACCTATGACCTGCCCTCAATGCAACGCTGAACTACCAGAAACAGCCACTTTTTGTCATGCGTGCGGATTGCCTGTTCGCGCAGTGACATTCTCTTACTTACCACCCGGCACGCCAACCTGGCCTGCTTTCATCCTACCATTGCCCGTAACGCCCTCTGGCGCCAACACTCAAGCTGCTCAAGAGTTCGAAGGGAGAAGTATTACCTCCACAAAACCTCTTCCTTCCAGGCCAAAACGTTCCATGCGCAGCTTGCTCATCATTGCCACGCTCTTTATCCTTGTCCCATTGATCGGCATTGGCGCAACGCTGGGCACCTTGTGGTACAATGGCGGTTTTCCAACCAGGACGGTAAATGCCTCGCTGGCTCTGCCCACACCCACGCCAGCACAGTTGACACCAGGTACCGCGCAGACGAATCAACTCCCAACCCCCACATCGTTTCAAGCCATCACCAGTCCTGAGGTGGGCATGACGCTGAAATACCCCACAGAGTGGCCAAAAGTTACGCCCCAGGCTACAAATAATAGCTATGTACTTGCTTTTCACCCACAGCAGAGAGTTGGCATTGATCTCGATATCGAGCGTTTCACAGCCGCCACTTCAGCTAGCCTCACCAGCACCAGCGTTGTCAATCAGAGCAACCTATCGGCATTTCAGGGTGCCTCGGGCATAAACAACTTTCAAACTATCACCCCTTCTTCCTCTCAGCTCACCGTTGGAGGAGCTCAATGGGATGAGCAAGACGCCACCTTTAGCAATAATAGCGGGCTACTGTTTCACCTCACCACCATCGCGGTACAACATAACCAGCTCTACTACGACATTCTTTACTACGCTCCCGCGGTCGTTTATAGTGAAGCAATGCAAAAATACTTCCAGCCGATGTTAGACTCGATCCAATTCCAGCCGTAAAATGCAAAAAACCAGCACAAAAATACGGTCGGGCATATGTCCGACCGTATTTTTGTGCTGGTTGGCTGTACAGACTAGTACTCAGGCATCGCCGGAGCAGCTCTCTCCTTCTCAGGAAGATCCGTAATCAGAACCTCCGTTGTCAGAATCATCGCGGCAATACTCGTCGCGTTCTGCAGAGCAGAGCGGGTCACCTTCGCGGGATCGATGATACCCGATTGGACCATGTCCTCGTACTGATCGTCGAGCACATTATACCCATAGTGATCGTTGTTGTGCTCTTTCTGCGCCCGGCGCACGCCATCGACAACCACCGAACCATCGCGGCCACCGTTAATCGCCAGCTGGCGTAAGGGCTCTTCCAGGGCACGGCGCAGGATGCTCACACCGGTAGCTTCATCACCCGTCAGATGAAACTTATCCAGGACGGCTGTCGCGTTCAGTAGAGCAACGCCACCACCTGGGACCATGCCCTCTTCGACGCCCGCGCGTGTAGCGGAGAGCGCGTCCTCAACTCGGGTCTGGCGGTATTTCTGCTCAACCTCTGAGCCTGCGCCAACGCGAATCAGCGCTACGCCACCGGACAGCTTGGCAAGTCGCTCCTGCAATTTCTCACGGTCATAGTCGCTGGTAGTCTCCTCGATCTGCGCCTTTATCTGGCGGATGCGGCCCTGAATCTCGGAGGTATCACCATGACCCTCAACAATCGTCGTATCATCCTTGTGCGCAATTATCAGGCGGGCAGAACCAAGATCTTCCAGGGTTGCGCTATCCAGGCGGCGTCCCATTTCCTCGCTGATCACCGTTCCACCGGTCAGCACCGCGATGTCGCGCAGCATTTCTTTGCGGCGATCACCAAAGCCGGGCGCCTTGACGGCCAGGACATTAAGAATACCACGCAGCCTGTTGACAACCAGGGTCGCCAGCGCTTCGCCATCAACATCTTCCGCGATAATCACGACCTCGCGCCGCCCCTGCTGTACCATCTTCTCGACGACAGGCAGGATATCCTGTACGGCGCTGATCTTCTTATCGGTGATCAGGATGTAGGGATTCTCAATGGAGGCTTCCATCTTCTCCGCGTTCGTCACGAAGTAGGCAGAAATGTACCCCTTGTCGATCTGCATACCTTCGACGTACTCGGTCTCGAAATTGATGCCCCTGGATGCTTCAACAGTGATCACGCCCTCTTTGCCGACGCGATCCATCACATCTGCGATCAGGTTACCGATCTGCTCGTCGGCTGCGGAGATAGAAGCGATCTGCGCGATCTCTTTTTTATCTTCAACGGGGATTGCTATAGAGCGGATATACTCGACAATAGCCTCGGTACCTTTGTCAATACCATGTTTGAGCTGCATAGGGTTGGCGCCAGCTGCCAGGTTCTTCAATCCTTCATTGACAATTGCCTGGGCCAGCACGGTTGCCGTAGTGGTTCCGTCACCGGCGACATCGTTCGTCCTGGTGGCAGCTTCTTTGAGCAATTGAGCGCCCATGTTCTCAAATGGGTCCTCAAGCTGAATTTCTTTCGCTACCGTCACACCATCATGCGTCACAGTGGGAGCGCCGAACTTCTTGTCAAGCGCCACGTTGCGTCCCTTGGGACCCAGCGTCGTCTTCACGGCGCCAGCCAAAATATCAATGCCCTTTTTTAATGAGCGACGGGCTTCCTCGTCGAACATCAGTTGTTTCGCCATCGTAATTTTCCTTCCCTTCAAACTTAGCCAATAATGGCAAGAATGTCATTCTCTTTCAGAACTAAGTACTCTTCGCCATCCAACTTGAATTCCGTACCGCCATATTTGGCATACAGGACGCGATCACCTTCGCGTACATCCATGGACGCGCGATCGCCATTATCCAGAAGGCGACCACTGCCAACCGCGATTACTGTGCCTTCCTGGGGCTTCTCTTTCGCGGTGTCAGGAATTACGATACCGCTTTTCGTGACTTCTTCTTTTGCCGCCGGCTTTACGACCACGCGGTCACCAACAGGTTGAATTCTTCCCACGATGTGTACTTCCTTTCAAACATAAGATTGTGAACAAACCGGGTATTTTTCAATATCATTCGTGATAATGGATAGTCCCCGCGATATTGGTTGAACGATACAGCGAATAATCACAGCTACAGGGACCTCCAGCGGCGCAACCCGTGCAGCAAAAGGTCTTCCCTTGCACAATTGTTGGCTTCCATAGGATATCGATATCGCAGTTAGCACAGCGTGGCGGCTGTTTCTGAATAAGTTGCAGATATTCGTTTTTCCCCTGTACGTGTTTGTTCTCTGCTTCCATATCCTCTTGCCTGCTGAAATTATTGCTGACGTGACTCGTTCTACTGCTGCTTATAAGTTTGCCACAGGTTGTGTTAGAACGATGTATGAAAAGTGTTAGAGAAGTGTTAGAATCTTTCGTATGCTATAATGCTTTCATCTACCTGATACTCAAGCGCACTGACGAGGTATTCGAAATGCCCTATAGTTCTACCGTCAACGACCATGCATACTACGTTGACACAGGCGAGAACAGCCCGCAACGAGAGATCACTATCGACGGGAACGCCTATAAGATCGACTGGCGTTCCATCGCCCCGCTCGCCGCAGAGACAAAGGGCCAGGCAAGTATAGGCGGGCGTTACAGCCTGGTCATCGCAGGCAAATCATTTGAAGTATTTGCGCGGCGCCTCATCCAAAACGACGAAGAGAGCGGACAACTTTATGAAGTGATCTGCGGAGAGCAGCACTTCGAAGTACGAGTCGAGGATGAGCGCGAGAAAGCGCTGACGAGTTCGGTGAAATCAACGCACGCCAGTGGTGAAGTAAAGATACGCGCCCCCATGCCTGGCTTAGTCATTGGCATCCCCCTCGAAGTTGGAGCCACCGTCAGCCACGGTCAAACAGTCATTATCCTCGAAGCCATGAAAATGGAGAACGACCTCGCCGCACCTCGCGCGGGC
>JBGQJX010000174.1:0-8299 GCA_041499255.1 Ktedonobacteraceae bacterium
AACTGTTTACCAGTGAGTGCCAGTTTGCCATGCCGACGACGGGAGGTCCCAGCCGCATACAGGTACAACCCGCCACAGGTGGTCCTGCAACGACCATTTATAGTACACCAACCTACGCGATCACCGCTCTGCGAGTGGCTTCACGCGCCACCTTGTTGTTCGTCATCCACAATACTGGTGTTGGCAGCATTGATACGAGTCACAACGGGCTGTGGAAAGTGAACACCAGCGGTGCCGGTCTGACCAGGCTCACCAACGAGGCAGCAGACGAAGCAACTAGTTTCACCTACACCCGGACCCCCTGGTCAACCGTCTCGCGTGACGGCAAGAGCTACGCGGTGCAGGTGAATAAGTATACAAACCAGTCCCCCGGGACCATCTTGTTGCTCACTGGCTCCATGAGCGGTGGGGAACCTGTGACATTTGCCACGCTTACACGTAATACTGGCACCATAGACACCCTGGACATTGTAGGCTGGACAACACTATAAAAGAGGTCACGATACGTCCCAACCAGCCGTAGGGGCCGATTTATCGGCCTCCCACTCTTCCACTCACTCCGATGAACAGGCACTGAACTTTATTTTATCCCTAATATATGGGGTAATATTGTTCCCAATAAATATCCTCCAATACCTGAGCCTGCACCCACAAGTAAAACTTGAAACCCGCTTTTGAGATATGGCAATAGAGCGAATTTCGCTTTGAGAAGACCAATACCAAACAAGGCAACAAATGTAGCGAGAATGGATGTAACAATTGCAATTTCTCCCTGAAGGAAAAAGTAAGAAAATAATGGGATACCAGCAGCAACAAGGTAAGAAAGACCGACAAATAACGCATCCCCGATTGGTGTGCTTGGCGGTTCTGGCTCAATGCCAAGTTCTTTTTGCACCATAGTTACAAAAAAGGAGTTTTTATGCTTCCACATAATATCAGCAATCGTATCGGCGTCTTGTGTATCCATACCTTCTCGCTCTAATAATAAGCTCATCTCTTTTTTCTCATCCTTTGGATGGGTTTGAATTGCTTGGCGTTCTTTTGCGATTTCAGCATTATGAACTTGTCGTTCTGCTTGCGAAGCAAGATACGCACCGGTTGCCATAGAAAATGCTCCTGCCAATGCTTCGGAGATACCGGCGATAATCACAATGTGGTTATTGTTAAATGCACCTGCTACAGAAGATACAACACCAAGAGGAACGAGTAATCCGTCTTGCGCGCCAAATACTAACTCTCTAATTTGTGAGAGTTTTCCTATTCGTTCTTTTTCTCCAAAAATATGCGGGAAGTGTTCTTTTTGTCTCATCATAATACGTTACTGTAAACCTTAACCCAATGTCAATACAGTAAAACGCCGTCAAGTGCTGGATGTGCCTGACCTCCGCCTCCCAGTTTGTCGGGTCCATATTGCGGATGTGCACGATACGCCCCAACCAGCCGTAGGGGCCGATTTCTCGCGCCCACCGCCGATTTATCGGCCCCCATCCTTATCATTTTATTGATGAAAAGCCCCGAAGAGATTATGCTCATCTTAACCTGTAGAAATAGCGGTCGGCACATCTGAAGAAAATGAAAAACGGGGAATACCTGACCTATTACAATCAGCAGCGACCACATCAGTAGCTTGGGTATCAGACTCCCGTTGAAGTGTACTTTGGAGAGAAGCGACTTTCCAATGAGGCACCTTTCAGAAAAGAGGAAACACCTTAATCACCTTTGAGTGAGTGTCTTGACAAAGGGTCCATCATACATACTATTTCATACAACCTATTATATAAGATGTTTTGCATGTCAGTAGACATGTGGTAAGCTATATTCAATTAGCTCATTCTTTCTATCGAATGCACCCGCTTGCTGGCGGCAGATGTAAGGAGCAGCTCATATGGAAACCTCGCCTCTCTTAGACCGCTACAAGGGCATTGTAAGCGCGTCACTGATCGAGCAGATCTACGAAGTAGCGCATTCATTAGCTGGCTTGCATGTGTTGCATGTCAATACGACAGCCCAGGGCGGCGGCGTCGCGGAAATCCTCAATGAGCTTCTCCCTATAATGGGAGAGCTTGGTATTCACCATGACTGGAAAGTTATCTCCTTAGATGAGACCTCCGGCTACTTTACGGCTCGCCTGGTCGACATGCTGCAGGGATATGATACCGGGGCATTCCCTGAAGCAGAAAAACAGGTGTTCCTGGAGAAGTTACGGTATGCAGTGAGTAAAGGGCCAGAGTATCAGGCTGATCTGTACTTCATCCACGACTTCCAACTTGTTCCCCTCGCGGAGTTTTTCCCATGGATGAGGCCGGCCATCTGGTTCTGTCATGTCGATACGGCCCACCCCACCCCTTCAGCACAGCAGTACATTCAGCAATTTCTGGATCCGTATGCGCTTGCGTGTTTCAATTCTCCAGCCTCCGTCTTCGAGGACCTACCCCCAGAGAAGGTCCAGGTGGTTACGCTCGGCATCGACCCCTTCCGGGTCAAAAACCGCGACCTGCCCAGGGACAGGGGCATGCAGATCTTGAGCAGTTGCGGCATTGATCCAGCTCGCCCGCTGATCACGCAAGTCTCGCGCTTTGGCGTCTGGAAAAATCCCTGGCAGGTCATTGATATCTACCGCCTGGTCAAGCAGCAGATGCCAGCAGTACAGTTGGCAATGGTCGGCGCAATGGAGGCGAAAGACGATATAAAAGCCGAGGAAATCCTCGCCGATTTGCAGCAAAATTATGTAAATGGAGACGCGGATATACACCTGCTGTCCGATGCGACAATCATCAACCACGAGGCGGTCAATGCCTTCCAGCGCTATTCCAGTGTGATCTTGCAACGCTCGATCCGCGAAGGCTTTGGCTTTACCGTTACCGAGGCGATGTGGAAAAAGCAGCCGGTTGTCGGGACCCGCGTCACAGGACTACAAATGCAGATCACCCACGGCTCGAACGGCTACCTCGTCGATGATACAGAAGGGGCTGCAGCTTACACGCTTAATCTCCTCCAGGATCGTGACCTCTGGCGCGAACTAGGCGCAAATGCCTACGAGACCGTCAGGCAGCGTTTCCTGTTTCCCACGCTGGTCCTGGACTACCTGAAGGCGCTGCAACGAGCGCAGGCCATTGCTCCTGTTTGATGGTTCAGCGGGAACCATGTGTTTGGCAATGTTTGAAGAGGTACAGTTGCGGCAAGCATCGGGCGAATGGGTTGGCGTGTTGGCCGCGGATGAGCATGCCAGGGTGTTTCAGAACAGTAGTCAGTACAATGTAGCCCCCGATTTATCGAGGGGCAAGCGAAGCGAAGGCATTTCGTGACTGCCATGTGAGGACATAGAGCCGCAACTATGCTATAGTTACAATGAGAAGAAGCGAATGGAATGTACTAGAATTTGCGGTTGACATCTCTACCTCACGTTAAAGACAGTCATATGATTGTTCCGCCATCCACGCTTGTCAGAATGTGTAGTCACTTCCTTGATCAAGTATACTGGTGAGATTCACGAACTATCCCAGGTCTTTCTGAAGACCTTCAAGAGATGATAGCAGAAAGGGGAGAACGATGTACATAGTGATACGCTCATACGACCTCATTCCAGGGACGAGAGAGGAATTTATACAGCGTGTGGAAGAACGCCTTGTCCCCCTCCTTAACCACGTGCCAGGATTTCGCGCCTTCACTCTCATGGAAGCCGGAGACAACAACGTAACCTTCATCAGCACCTTTAATAAGTTAGCTGATGCGAAAGCGTCATCACGCCTGACGAATGATTGGCACACCGAACATCTCAACGTATTCATTCAACAGTATACAAGGATAGCGGCGGGCGAGGTGAGAGTCCAACTGGATTGGTGATTGTCTGAACAGCACCTGTTGAAGTGTGCTTTGGAGAAACAGGAGGAGTTCATGCAGATCGACGTGGCTCGAGAGATCGATATCGACGAGATGGTCGCTCTGGATGCACTGGTAAGTGGGAACTCGAGCCGGCGGAACTTGATCACACAGACCGTCAAGCAGTGCCAGGGCTATGTTGCTCGTCAAGAGAACCAGATCATCGGATTGCTCCTGATGCATCAACATTTCTTTGAGCTCCCCTTCATCGAATTGCTGATAGTGCATCCATCTTTTCGACGTCAGGGAATTGGGACGGCTTTAATGCAGCATATAGAGACGATCTCTACGCCAGGCAAGCTGTTTACCTCGACGAATGTTTCCAATGAGCGGATGCAACGACTCTGTGAGCGATTAGGTTATGTTCGCAGTGGCATCATTGAAAATCTGGATGAGGACGATCCTGAACTTTTTTACTTCAAGCGACTTTCCAATGAGCCACCTTTCAGAAACGAGGATACACCTTAATCCCCTTTGAGTGAGTGTCTTGACAAAGGGTCCATCATAAACCTCGGCTCCACTCTAAAGAGATCACGATACGCCCTAACCTGCCGTAGGGGCCGATAAATCGGCGCTGGGCGCGATAAATCGGCCCCTACAGGTGGCCTGGTTATTTTGTTAATGACCATTATCGGCCTCCCATACTTCCACACACACCTACAACTCACATACTATTTTATACAACCTATTATACAGGGTCTGTGAATTATCGAGAAAATGCTTCTATTGCGGATCATGCCATGCGAATTTCTGGCGGACGCAAGGATAATTCATAGACTCTGCTGTTTCAGATGTATCAAGTGTATCAAGTGTATCAAGTGTATCAAGTGTATCAGAGAAGTTTGAGTCGGAGCGGCTCACTGTTGCAAGAGTATCAGGTGTATCAGGTGTATCAAGTGTGCTCGGTATTTTGGGGTAGATAGCGCGCAATATGCGCGCTATTTTTTTGGAATAGCGGAGCTTCTGTTGATGGTGGTTGGTGTTGTTGATGCTGTTGATGCTGGTCATTTGGGCTCCTGGATGATTTTGTTTCACTTTGTTTTTCTTTTTGGGAGGCGAAGAAGGGGTTGTGAATCATCCTGGGGGCCACATCAAGCCTCGCCACGGAGGGTTTACAAATCCTGGCAGTGAGAATGACCGGTGCCCACAAGAGATCAAGGGATCTTTTTATGTAATCACGGTGATGGATGCGTTCTCACGAGCCATTCTCTCGAGTGACATCTTTCAGAGCCAGGACCTGGCTTGTGTCTTGATTGTCCTCTATGCCGCTGTAGAGCAATTTGGTGCTCCACGCGCGCTCATTACCGATATTGGTGGAGTGTTTCGGGCCGCAACTCTGCGTCGCTTTGTCTATCGGGAACGTGTGCAGCCAGGCCTACGCTGCATGACGCACACGTTCCCGGTCATTTCGCTGTGCTCCCAGTGGTTGTGGCTATTCCTTCAGGCTGCGTTGGAATTGAAGAACTCCTCTAACACGGGAGCAAGGACTTGCGGGGCTACCTCGTGGGTCTGACCTTCCAGGGTGCGATGCTGTGCATGGGGCATCGCCTTGACAAGCGCCAGTGCTGTGACGTGCATAAATGGATAACTCGCACCGCCGTCCATGACGAGTGCTGGGACAGCTACGCTGGCTGCTTTCTCGGTGGGAACCGAGGCATCTTCACCCAGGACGGCGGCATCGTAGGCAAGGGTGGGCGCTACCGCTTCGAACATTGGCCACATGGGATGCTGGCGCATCCCTGGCACATGATCAGCGGGCATCCCCACCAACATCATAAAGAGCGCCACCGCGTCGCCTCGGCGGTCTGCTGCAAGCAGTTCCTTCAGCTGCTTTCTGTAATCCATCCATGCTTGCCGGGCAGTGTCATCAGAATTGTAGGGAGCCTCGTACATAGCCAGTTTCTTCACCTTGTCACCGAGCTTGATGGCTGCCTCCATGGCAAGAGCTGCGCCGGAGGAGATACCGAACACGGCTGCCTGACCACCCGCTTCGTTGATGAGGGCTTCGATGTCTTCAATTTCACGTTCAACGGCATACGGCAGCGTATCAGTGCTCTCGCCTCGTCCCCGACGATCATAGTGAAACATGGTGAAGTGCTGCGCCAAGAGTGGAGCGAGTTGCGCGGTCTCTGAGTCCATCGCTCGTTGTTCGAACGCGCCACCCACGAGGATGATCGCCGGTCCCTTCCCTAACTGATCGAACGCGATGGTGGTGCCATCGGCTGACTGTACTTTCTTCATAGAAATCTCCCTTTGCTAATGGTTCATCAGAATCGTTGGTTTGCTGCGACGCCCTCGGCTGAGCGCCTGATTGGGTGCCGTCTTTATGGCGGGGACGCGCGCGGCACGGCAGAGGCAGCATGACGCACACGTTTCCAGCCATTCTGCGCGGGAACAGGTGCCGGTGGGCCGCGCGCAGGCCTTATTTCACCACGCGGAACGAGAGATGGGTTGCTCCCGGTGTCTCAAGCGTTCGTGTGCGTTCCAGGTGGATAGGCTCTGCGCCCAGGTGATCGAAGAGGCGAACGCCCTCACCCAGGAGAACCGGGGCAATGTTCAGGTGGAATTCGTCGAGCAGACCCGCCCTCAAGGCTTGTTGGACCGCGCTTGCCCCGTGAAGGGCCACATTTTTCTCGCCTGCAAGCTCCTTTGCTTTCGTAATCGCGCTTTCAATGCCATCGGTGACGAAGTAATATTGCGTCTTGCCCTTTTTCACGGGTGCTCGGGCCTGCGATTGCAAGACAATCACAGGCCAGTCGGGAGCCGTGCCATCAGGAAAGATCCACCCATTCTCACCGTCAATCTGCTCGAAGCTTCTGCGCCCCATGATCACCGCGCCACCCTCGCCCAGCGCATCGCCGACGACTTCATGGAACTGTTCCATTGCGCTTCCCATCCAGGCGAAGACGAGTGAGACGTCATCATGTTTATCCGCGATAAATCCATCGAGTGAAACCGAAAGGCCAAACATAACTTTTCCCATGATGTTCTCCAATCTTTGTGAATGCTCTTCTCCTTTACTTTGCTTGCAACTCTTGCACATACTCGACCAGATCATCCCAGGTCATACTCATCCCTTGCAGGATACCCAGATCGACCGCGACTGAAAGCGCCGCTGCGCTCGCGAATTGGACACGAGCAGTCACGCTCGTTTTCCCAGCCTCTTCCGTGAAGATCACGGTGGTCAGGTGCTCGGGCATCCCCTCGATAGGGTTGGCATGCTCATCGGCGAAGGTCGAGGTATAGACCAGCTTCTCCGGCGGGACGATCTCGCGGTACACACTGCGCGCCCACTGATCTTGATCCTGCGGCGAACGCAAGCAGTAGTGCCAGATGCCACCAGGCCGCAAGTCGATGGTACAGACGGGAATGGTGTACGGCTGTGGTGCCCACCAGCGCTTGAGATGCTCCGGCTGGGTGAACACCTGAAACAGCAGCGTGCGGGGGGCGCTGAATTGCCGTTCCACGACAAATTCCTGTTCCCCAACATGGGGGCTCAGCGAGTGATAATCAAACATTGGTGTCCTCACTTCGATTGCTGGTCTGTTGCTCGGTAGCCTGCACTTCCAGGAGGTAGTCGTCCAGGCGATCGAAGCGTTCTTCCCAAAGGCGACGAAAAGAGTGGAGCCAGGCCTCCAATTCCTGGAATGGCTCACGCCTCAGCTGATAAATCCTCCGGTTAGCCTGCGGCTGGACCTCCACAATGGCAGTCTCGCTCAGAACCTTGAGGTGCTTCGACACCTGCGGCTGCGGTAACCCGAGCCGCTCGGCGATTTGTCCTACTGTCAGAGGGCCATCGCGCAACAGTTCGACAATGTGGAAGCGGTTTGGCTCCATCAGAGCAGTCCATCGTGTTTTCATAGTCCTAGTATACCCGAAAAGGAATATACCTGTCAAGGCATATTCCTGAAAGAGAATATTTGGTCTATCACGAAAGCACGCTCAGGGAACAGTGATGAGTATCATATTCGGCCGTTTTCTGCGACGGGAAAACGCCAGCCAGTACCACGGTCGAGGTTTGTATTGCATTTTATTGGGTATATGGTAATCTATATTCAATCGTCTCATTCTTTCAATCGAATGCACCTTCAAAGTCTGATGGCACCCGTTTATTGGTTATAAACAGCGAAGAAAAGCGAGAAAAATTGCTGGTGGCAAGGAGTAGGGTATGGCAGTCATACGCATCCGCGAAGTTTCAGGAAGCCCGAACGGCTCAAGTGCGGTAGTCAGCTTTGATTATGGAGCAGAATATCCCATCACCATCAAGGACCCTTTCTCGGAAGCTGAAGAGCAGCAGCTTGAGTGGTACTTTGAAGAGCATTTGCGTTTCCCCTTCACGCGCAAGGTGCAAGCCAAAGCTGCCGCGGATAGCATCATCATCTATGGCGAAACGCTCTTCGAGCAGGTGTTTGCCGATCGC